>JASHVA010000033.1 GCA_030039715.1 Thermoplasmata archaeon
TGGCGCGCGAGCGGGCCGGCCGCGAGCACCTCCTCGAGGTCCTCGTAGGTCGGGCGGTCGGTCTTGTAGAAGAGACCGATCGGGATCTTGTCGCCCCACTCGAGCGCCCGCTGCCACGCCGCGACGATGTCGCTCGGGTCGTGGCCGGCGCTCTCGAGCTTGTAGACGCGCTGGCGGAAGAAGTCGAACGTGTTGAGTTTGTTGTAGGTCACGCACGGGCTGAAGACGTCCACGAAAGCGAAGCCGCGGTGCTGGATCCCGGCGACGATGAGGTCGGTCAGCTGCTTCACGTCGCCCGAGAATCCGCGGGCGATGTACGTCGCGCCGCTCGCGAGGGCGAGCGCGATCGGGTCGATGGGGTGTTCGATGACGCCGGTCGGTGTCGACTTCGTCTTCTGCCCCATCATCGACGTCGGGCTCGCCTGGCCGGTCGTGAGCCCGTAGATCTGGTTGTCCATCGTGACGTAGGTGAGGTCGACGTTCCGGCGCATCGCGTGGACGAAGTGGCCGGCCCCGATGCCGAAGCCGTCGCCGTCGCCGCCCGTTCCGATCACCGTCAGGCCGTGGTTGGCCCACCGGATCCCCTCCGCGACGGGGAGCGCCCGGCCGTGGATGGCGTGGAATCCGTAGGAGGAGAGGAAGTGCGGCAGGTTGGACGAGCAACCGATGCCCGAGACGATCACCACGTCGTACGGCGGGATCTGAAGGCGCTTCACCGCGCTCTCCACCGCCGCGACGACGCCGAAGTCACCGCAGCCGGGACACCAGGTCGGCTTTGTGTCCGACTTCCCGATCACGGGGAGTGCGGGGCCCCCCGGAACGACCGCCGGGCGAGCGGAGCTATCGGCCATGGTTCAGCATCTCCAGTGCGCGCGCCACGATCTCGTGGGGATAGAACGGTTCGCCATCGTACTTGAGGAGGTGCTCCGAGAGGTGCACGCCGGTCTCGGCGCGGACGAGGCGTCCGAACTGACCGGAGTAGTTCGCCTCCACGAGGAGGGTCCGCCGCGCCTTCGCGAGCTCGGAACGGACCCGGTCCGCGTCGAGCGGATAGACCGTCGGGAACCGGAGGAGGTTCGTCGACCGGCCCTGGGCGTCGAGCACGGTCCGCGCGTCGCGCACGGCGCCGATCGTCGAGCCCCAGGCCACGAACGTGAGGTCGGCGCCCGCGGGTCCTTCCCAGACCGGGGGCTCGGTCGTCGCGGCGAGGCCGTGGAGCTTGCGCATCCGCTTCTCCATCATCCGCGCGCGCTCGGTCACCCAGATCGGGATGCCGGACTTGACGTCGGAGACGAGGTGGCCCTTCTCGTCGTGCTCGTCGGAGCCCGCGACGAACTGAAGGCCGGGCTGGCCGGGGAGCGCGCGCGGCGACACGCCGGACTCCGTGTAGAGGTAGCGCTTGTAGTCGTGCCCGTTCGGCTCCACGGTGAAGAGCGACGGGACGGCGATGTCGGTCGGGAGCTCCTCTCGGTCGACCGTCATCATGTTCTCGGAGAGATGGAGGTCGCTCGCGACGAGGATCGGCGTCTGCCAGGCCTCGGCGAGCTCGAAGGCGCGGATCGTCGCGCGGTAGGCGTCGGCCGCATGGGACGGAGCGAGGATCGCCCGGGGGAACTCGCCCTGGCCGGCCCCGAGCATCAGGTTGAGGTCTCCCTGCTCGGTCTTCGTCGGGAGTCCGGTCGACGGGCCCGAGCGCTGCGACTCGACCACAACCAGCGGGGTCTCCGTCATGCCCGCCATCCCGAGCGCTTCGACCATCAGCGAGAAGCCCCCGCCGCTGGTCGCGGTCATCGCGCGGACCCCTCCGAACGAGGCGCCGATCGCCATGTTGATCGCGGCGAGCTCGTCCTCGGCCTGCTTCACGACCACCCCGAGCGCCTGGGAGTGCGCCGCCATCCAGTGCATGATCGAGGACGCCGGGGTCATCGGGTACTGGGCGAGGAACTTACAACCCGCGGCGGCCGCGCCGAGAGCGATCGCGGCGTTGCCGTTCAGGAGCAGCTTCGGCGCGCCGCGCTTCGAGATCGCGTGGTCGCTCGCCCCGGCGTGGGTCTTCGCGAACTCGTAGCCGGCGGCGCTCGCCCCGAGGTTCCAGTCGACGACCTCACCGGCCTTGCGACCGAAGGAGTCCTTGAGGACCTCGTGCAGGAGGTCGAGCGGGATGCCGGCGAGATAGGCCGAAGCGCCCATGCCCGCGGCGTTCTGAAGGATCGATTGGCTCGTGTACTTCCGAGCGAATTCGAGGGTCGGGACGCCGAGCGACTTCACTCCCACGGGGAGCTCGCTCTCCGCCAGCTGGAATTTCTCGGGGTCGTAGACGACCGTGCCGCCGCGCCGGAGCGACGGGGCATGGACCTGGACCGTCTGCTTGTCGAGGGCGTAGAGGACGTCCGCCTCATCCCCCTGCGAGTACGGGCGCCCGTCGGACGTGCGGGCCTGGAACCAGACGTGCCCGCCGCGGATCACCGACTGATAGGCGTTGAGCCCGAAGACGTGCCAGCCCATCCGGGAGAAGCATCGGGAGATCGTCTCCCCGATCGAGGCGATGCCGTCACCGGCTTGCCCGCCGGCACGCACAGCGAGATCGGTCACGATCGCTTCGACTCCGTCGTGCGTATTAATCGGTTGTGCGGACGCGCGACCGAGGGCAACCCTTAGACGACCGACGGAGTGCCGGACCGAGATGCCGCGACCGGTGCGCGTCCTGCTCTTCGCGACGGCGCGTACCGCCGTCGGGAAGTCGGAGCTCGCCTGGAACGTCCCCCCCGCGGGGATTCCGGCCTCGGCGCTCGCGGAGGAGCTCGCCCGGGCCTACCCCAAGCTCGCCCCGACGCTCCGGGTCAGCCGGCTCGTCCGCAACGGCCACCCGATCGAGCGGCCGAACCTGCGGGTCCGCCCGGGCGACGAGTTCGCGATCCACCCGCCGTACGGAGGGGGATGAGCGGCTCGTTGCGACTGACCCGGCGCCCTCTCTCCTTCTCCGCGGCCGGCCGAGCGCTTCTCGGGCCCGACCTGGGCGGAGTCGTCCTCTTCGCGGGTCGGGTCCGTGCGGAACGCTCGGGCTCCGGCCGCGTCTCCGCCCTGGAGTACGAGGTGCACCTCGGGCCGGCGCTCGCCGTCATGCATCGCCTCGACCGCGAGGCGCGAGCCCGTTACGGCGTGGAACGGACGGTGCTCTGGCACCGGGTCGGCCGAGTTCCGGCGGGCGAGATCTCGGTCATCGCGGGCGCGGCGGCCGGACACCGGGCGCCGGCGTTCGCCGCCGCGCGGTTCCTGATCGACGAGCTGAAGCGGACGGTGCCGATCTGGAAGACGGAACGAGCACGACCCGCGCGTCGACCGCGACGACCCCCTCGCCCTGCGGCCGCACGATCACCGGATTGAGGTCGAGCTCCACGACCTCGGGCAGCTCCACCGCCAGTTGAGAGACCCGTTCGATCGCCTCCGTGAGCGCGCCGAGGTCGCTCGCCCGTTCGCCGCGCACTCCGCGGAGGAGGGGATACGACCGGATCGACTCGATCATGTGCTGTGCGCCGAGCGGTCGGACGGGGGCGAGCCGGAACGTGACGTCGTGCAGGACCTCGACGTAGATCCCCCCCGTACCGAAGACCACGACCGGGCCGAAGCCGGGGTCCCGCTGGATCCCGAGCAGCACCTCCTTGCCGCCCCGGATCTCCGCCTCGACCTCGAATCCCGCGATGCGGGCCCCGGGCGCGCGGCGCGCGAGCGAACTCCTCATCCGTTCGAACGCGGCCGCAAGCGCCCCCGCGTCCTCGATGCCGAGGGCCACGCCGCCCACCTCCGTCTTGTGCGAGATGTCGGGCGACGCGACCTTGAGCACGACCGGGTAACCGATCGCGCGGGCCCCCTCCCGCGCCGCGTCGAGCGTCCGGACGCGCCGGCTCTCGGGGAACCGGAGCCCGTACGCCCCGAGCAGGGCGCGGGCCGAGTACTCCGGCAGCACGAGCTCACCGGCCTTACGCGCCCGGCGGAGCGCCGCGCGGACGGCCGCACGGTCGACCGGGAAGGATCGGACCTCGGTGCGGCGGCGCGACGCCCAGGCACGGTACCGGGCGAGGCTGCCGAGCCCCTGCACCGCCTCCTCGGGGAACGTGAACGTCGGGACCCCATGCGCCTCGAGGTCCCCGACCTCCTGCGAGAGGTCCGTGAGCCCGAAGAGGCACGCCGTCACCGCCTTGCGGCTCGAACCCCGGGCGGAGAGGATCGCCCGGGCCGTCGCCTCGGCCGTCAACGTGCCCGTGGGGGTCGCGATCACGAGGGCTCCGTCGACCGTGGGCTCGCGCAGGAGACGGCCCAGTGCGTCGGCGAACTGGGCCGGGCTCGCGTCCGCGGTCATGTCGACCGGGTTCGCCACGGACGCCGACGGGGAGAGCCGACGGGCGAGCGCGGCCCGCACCCGGGCGGAGAGCGGCGGCAGCTCGAGATGCTGTCGGGCGGCCGCGTCGGCGGCGACGATCCCGGGGCCTCCCGAGTTCGTGAGCACCGCGAGCCGGGGCCCGTCGAGCCGGGCCCCCGAGGAGAAGACCTTCGCCATCCGGAAGAGGTCGCCGATCGTGTCGGCGCGCAGCACACCGGACTGCTCGAAGAGTGCGTCGTACAGCTGGTCGCGCCCCGACTGGGCGAGCGAACCGGTGTGGCTCTTCGCCGCACGCTCTCCGGCGGGGGTCCGGCCGCTTTTGATCACGAGCACCGGCTTCGACTCGGTGACCTCGCGCGCGACGTCGAGGAACCGGCGGCCGTCGGAGAGGCTCTCCACGTACAGGAGGATCACGCGGGTCGCTGGGTCGCGCCCGAGGGAGACGAGCAGGTCGTTCTCGTCGATGCCCGCCCGGTTCCCGACCGAGACGAACCGGGAGAACCCGATCCGCTCCGCGACGCCGTAGCGAAGGATCCCGGCGCAGAGCGCCCCGCTCTGCGAGACGAAGGCGATGTTCCCGCGCGGCGGCAGGGTCTCGCTGAACGTGGCGTTCAGGCTGACCGCGGGGTCGGTGTTCAGCACCCCGAAGCAGTTCGGTCCGACGAGCGCCATGCCGTAGCGTCGCGCCCGCTCGACGAGCGCGGCCTCTCGGGCGACGCCGGCGCCGCCGATCTCGCCGAAACCGGAGGAGACGACGACGACCCCGCGCGTCCCCGCGACCCCGAGCTCGTCGACGACCTCGGGCACCTCGGGCGCCGGCACGATCACGACCGCGAGCTCCGGCGCTTCGGGGAGGGCCCTCACGGACCGGTAGCACCGCACTCCCGAGACGCTCGACCACCGGGGATTCACCGGATACGCGACGCCCCGGAAGCCGGCGGCGAGGACGTTGCGGAAGAGGCTCGCCCCGACAGTGCCCGGGCGGTTCGACGCCCCGATCACCGCCACGGACGCCGGGGCGAAGAGCTCGCCCAGGTCGCGGAACGTTCTCTCGCCCATCTCTCGAGCGCTCGTCGCGCTGTCGGACCGACCCCCGTTATATAGCCCCCTCGGCGTCTTCGGCCGATGGTCGCGACGTCCGGACCCGAACCGCACGGCCGGCCGACGTCGACCCCCACCCACAGCGGACCGACGCGGGGCCGGCCCGGCGGGGTGCTCCAGCGGATGGACAAGGGGCAGATCCAGCGCGTCATCGCGGTCGGGAGCGGTAAGGGCGGGGTCGGGAAGTCGAGCGTCACCGCGCTCCTCGCCGCGGAACTTCGCCGGCAGGGCCACACGGTGGGCATCCTCGACGCCGACATCACCGGCCCCTCGATCCCGAAGCTGCTCGGCATGCACGGGCCGCTCCGCGACGCGGGCGAGGGGATCGAGCCCGCCACCTCCCGCTCGGGGATCCCGGTCGTCTCCTCGCAGTTCATGGTGGAGGACGAGCAGGCGCCGGTGATCTGGCGCGGGCCGCTCGTGACGCGGCTGATCACGCAGTTCTTCGGCGGCGTCCACTGGGGGCCGCTCGACTACCTCCTCATCGACATGCCGCCGGGGACGAGCGATGTCCCGCTCACGGTCTTCCAGACGATCCCGATCGACGGGATGGTGTTCGTCCTGACCCCGCAGGACCTCGCGGCGTTGATCGTGAAGAAGGCGATGAACATGGCCCGCGACCTCCACGTCGCGCTCCTCGGCGTCGTGGAGAACATGTCCTGGATCGTCTGCCCGCATTGCGGGGAGCGGATCCCGCTCTTCGGCCCCGGCACCGTCGAGCGCGTCGGTCAGGAGTACGGGATCCCCGTGCTCGCGCGTCTCCCGCTCGCTCCCGCGATCTCCGAGCTCGCCGACGCCGGACGGGTCGACGAGTTCCAGTCGCCCGAACTGAAGGCGCTCGCCGAGGCCCTCGTCCGGAAGGTCGACGAGGTCACGAAGGGCTCGTCGACGGTGCTGTAGTCCCGCGCAACTGTCGGAACGGGATCGCCTCGGTCGGCACGCCGCGCCGACCCAGCGCCGCGCGCAGGCCCTCGACGTGCGCGTCCCCGACGACGACGGCCATGCGGCCGTACCCCCGGGCGCGCAGCGCGGCCAATCGCTCGGCCATGTGCTCGTTCCGCTCATCGAGCAGGACGTGGGCGACGGTCGGGCTCACCCGGCGCAGCTCGTCCGTGAACTCCTGAGGGGACTCCGCGTACCGGTCCATCTCCCGCTCCACGACGCGGGCGGGCACGAAGAGGGCGACCGCCGCCCCCACGACCAGGGCGACCCGCTCCTTGAACGGCATCCGGCGCACGAGCTCGAGGAGCGTCGTCCGGATCGGGTCGTCGATCAGGAAGAGGGGCAGCGACCGTTCGCGCGCGAGGCGCGCGGCGACCTGCATCTCGGCGCCGGGCTCGCCGCCGCCGATCTCGGCGCCGAGGCGTCGCTGGACGTGCGCCCAGAGCCGCGCGAAGAGCGGGGCCCCGGCCGACCCGCGCGCGGGCCCGCCGCCGAAGAGGCTCGCCGCCCGCTCGGCATCGAGCTCGATCGCGACCCCGTCGAGCGTCCGCCCCGAGAGCGCTCGGCGGAGCGGCTCCTCGAGGTCGACGACGTGCGCGGCCCCGAGCAGGAGGACGGGGCTCTGGGTGGTCGAGGCGTACACGCCCGTACGAGGCGGCCACCGCCTATCTCGCTTCGCCCCCGCTCCGGCAAAGCCCCAAATACCGAGCCGGGGTCGCCGGCCCGATGGCCTGGACCCTCTTCTCCGTCCCCTCGACCCGTCGCAACGACCTCGACATCGTCCTGAAGGACGACCAGCTCTCCCGTCAGAGCCAGAAGGTCCGGGAAGCCTCCTCCGCCGGCGGCCCCGCCGGCGCGCTCTACGTGCTGCTCGAGGGCTCGTCCGAGGCGATGCGCCGGGCCGACGAGCTCCTCGGCGCGGTCGGCACGAAGCTCCCGCCCGCCGAGGCCGAGCCCCTCTATCGACGGTTCAAGGAAGAGGAGGAGTCGGCGTCCGCGGGGATGGGCCTCTTCTTCACCGAGGAGTGACGGCTCAATCGCTCGCGGGGGCGTGGGACGGCTCGAGGTCCTCGCCGCCGCCGAAGACGCGCTGGGCCGACTGGTAGAACGGCTCGAGACCGCTGCCGTCCCGCGCGGACGTGGCGAGGAGCCCGGCGAGCGGCCCGAGCGACTCGATTGCGCGGAAGAGCTCGGTCGACAGCTGGACGTCCGGCGTCGGGGCGTCGCGCGTCACCGCGTCGTGCAGCTCACCGGGGTCCTCCGCCCAGCGCGTGAGCTCCCGGAGCTGCTCCGGCGTCAGCACGTCGGACTTCGTGAGCACGTTCAGCATCGGGAGCCGAAACCGGAACTCGACGGTCGCGCTCAGCATGAGGAGGGAGACGAAGCCGGCGGCGTTGCGCGCGAGCGCGGGGTCGAAGAGGAACGCGACGAGCGAGCGGTCGCCGCTCAGCGCGTCGACGATCGCCTTCGACGCCTCGCGGAACGCGAACAGCTCGATCTGGCCCGGCGTGTCGACGAGGACGTAGTCGGTCTTCAGCTCCTCCACGGCCTGCTTCACGTCGAAGATCTTGAGCGCGATCATGTCGGCCGCGGCGATCTGCGCGCCGTTCGGCCCCAGCCCGTACTCGTCCTGGAGGTCGTCGAGGCGGACCCACTCCCGGATGTCGACGTCGGGGTCGAGCGACGTCGACTCGCTCCCCGGGTCGAGGTTGACCACGGTGGTCTCGTAACCGGCCTGCTTCATCCAGTCGGCGAGCGCGCGCACGAACGTCGTCTTTCCCGCGCCCGCGGTGCCGGTGAAGTAGATCGTGCCGGGCTCGTCCATCGCTACTTCTTCGGCCCGCTCGGCCGGTGCTTCTTGAGATCGGCGGCGACCGCCCGGAGGAACTGGGTCTTCGTGACGCCGCCGCGCTTGACCACCCGCACGCGGCCGGCGTACGTGTAGAACCGTCGCGGGTACTGCTTCTCCGCCTCGACCTCGGCCTTGTAACCGAGTCGCCGGGCGGACTCGACGATCTCCTGCGCCGTCACTTCGACCAGGGCGTCGCCGTCGGGCAGACGGCGGCCGTCGCGCCGCGAGAGGCCCCGCCCGAGATAGGCCGGGTAGACGAAGAAATGGTCGGGCATCGGCCGACCTCGGCGGCGCTCACGCGGCCGCGTTCGGCGCGGCGACCCGGACGCCGCTCAGGACGCCGTCCTGGCCGGGGCGCGAGCGGACACGGACGAGGCCGAGGTCGGTCTCGAGGATCGCGCCCTTCGTGATGATGTTCCGCTGGACGTAGTTGGGGTTCGCCGGATTCTCGCGGACGGTGATCACGTTCGCCCGCTGCGTCTTCTTGGTCGCCGGGTCGTAGACGTTGATCGTCCGAGTCGTCAGGATCCGGAGCTTCACGTTCGCTCCGCGGACGCGGTACGGCTTCACCGTCCCGCTGCCGAGCGTCGCGTGCTGGAGCTCGCGCGAGATCTCGAACCGGCGCTTCTTGCGGATCGGACGGAGGCGTCCGCCGGTGCGCTTGCGCCGCGAGCGGCCCTGCCAGATCCCCATCTCGGCTCCGAGGGGCGTGCGAGCGGGGTTCGGTATAAGACGTTTATCGCGCGGAGGGCGAGCTCCGCCGACCGGACGCCGTTCCGAGCGTCTTAATCCCCGGACTCGTTCCGTCGGCGCGGGGGGACGAAGACGACGGGCGAGCGCGTCGTCGGGCTCGACGAGGCCGGGCGCGGCAGCGTGCTCGGTCCGCTCGTCGTCGGCGCGTTCGCCTGCGAGGCGACCGCGATCCCCGCCGTCGTCGCCGCGGGAGCGCGCGACTCGAAGCAGCTCACGCCGTCGCGCCGCGAGGAGGTCTACCGGCGGCTCGAGTCGCTCGGCGAACGGCGGTGGATCTCGCTGCCCCCGCGCACGATCGACCGGTACGTCGCGCGCGGCCGGCTGAACCAGCTCGAGCTCGAGGCGTTCGCCGAGCTCGTGCGCGCGGTCCGACCGGACGTCGCCTACGTCGACGCCTGCGACCCCAACGAGGAGCGGTTCGGCCAGCGCCTGGCGACGCTCGCGGGCGGGACGGTCCGGGTCGTCAGCCGGCATCGGGCCGACCGGGACCTGCCGATCGTCGGCGCCGCCTCCGTGGTCGCGAAGGTGCGGCGCGACGCCGAGCTCGCCGAGCTCCGGACCCTCGTCGACGAGCCGCTCGGTACCGGCTACCCGTCCGACCCGACGACCCGGGACTGCGTGCTGCGGCATGCCGCGGACGGACGGCGCGTCCCGCCGTGGATGCGACGCTCGTGGGAGACGGTCCAAAGGGTTAAGCGAAGTCGACCGGCTCGGACCCTCGAAGCGTTCGCCCCATGACCGTCGAAGAGACGCTCGCCCACCTCGTGGACCGGTTCAACCGGAAGGCCGAGGCGACCCCCGCGATGAAGGAGGAACTCCAGGGACTCGCCCGCACGATCCGGATCCGGCTGACGGACGGGGCGAGCTACGCGGTCGACCTCAAGGAGGGCCGGCTGACCAACCTGAGGACCGCTCCGAACGGGAGCGCCGACGTGACGATCACGACGGACGTCGCGACGTTCCACGGGCTCGTGAAGAAGGAGATCGGGCCGATGAAGGCGCTCGTGACGCGCAAGCTCGCGATCGAGGGGAGCCTCGAGGATAAGCTCCTCTTCCGCAAGCTGCTCTAGGCGGCCCCGTCACGGGAGAAAGACGCACGAGGCGACGCAGACCCCGTAGTGGTCCATCGGGATCGAGAGCTCCTCGGTGCGGTACTGGATCCGGCGCAGCTCGACGCCGCGGAAGTGCGCGATCTCCTGCATCCGCCACCGCAGGAACTCCTTGAGGGACTTCTGCGTCCCGTGGAGGTGCGCCTCGGCGACGTAGCCGCCCTGGCCGTCGGTCCGGAACCCGTAGGCGATCCCCGCGCTGATCACCTCGCCCTCTCCCCCCGCGTACCGGGCGAGGACGGCGTGCGTGATCGCGCCGCGGGCGATCGGCACGCGGTCGACCTGGCGGATCCCGATCGGGAGGACGGAGGAGACGCTGACGAGGTTGCAGTCGCCGATTCCCGCCTGCAGGAGCGCGAGGTCGAACGCGTTGAGTTCGCTCGTCTTGTTGATCCCCTTGCCGCTCGTGACGAAGAATCGGGTCGGGACGGGCACGAGCGTCGAGGCCCCGGCGGAGGTGCGGGCGGGCACGGAGTCGCCGAAGGTCCGTCGGGCTTAACCTTTCGCGGCGCGACGGCTAGACCATGATCGCGTGGCGGCGGCGCATCGACTCCTCGGTCTCGCCGCGGGCCTTCAGGAGCTCCGCGATGAGCGCGTCGGTGAGCCGGAGGCTCGCCGACTCGAAGAGCGTGCCGAGCGGCGCGAGGCGGGGGCGTTCCGCATCTTCGGGAAGGTCGAGCGTGAGGAGGGCGGTCGCGATGTGGGCGAGCTTCGAGGAGGCTCTCGCCGTGCAGACGATCAGCTCCGCCCCCTCCCGTCGGACGATGTTCGCGGTCTGGATCGACGAGGAGCTCTCCCCGCGACCCGACAGGATGAACACCGCGTCCCCCCGCCGCACGATCGGCGTGACGCTCTCGCCGATCACGTAGGCCGAGAGCCCGATCTGCACGAGGCGCATCGCGAAGGCGCGCCCGATGATGCCGCTGCGGCCGGCCCCGTAGACGAACGTCGCCGGGGCCCGGGCCAGTATCCGGACCGCGGTCGCGACCGCCGCCGGCTCGAGGCGGTCGAGCGCCTCGGTCACCCGCTCGGCGATGTACCGTTGGGCCCGGCGAAAGGTCGCGGCCTCAGCGTCGGCGTCCGCCACGGCGGACCTCCTTCGAACGCCGGACCGGCCGGGACGGCTTCGCGCGGGACGGTCTCGCGCTCGGGCGTCGAGCCGGCTTCGGCTTCGGCTTCGGCTTGGGCCTCTCCGTCGCCTTCGGCTTCTCGGCGGGCGCGGGCGCCGGCTTCTTCGCGGGGGGCGGCGGCGGCGCGTGCTGCTTCGTCCACCGCCGGGTGAGCGCGCGTTCGTAGAGGAGCTTCATGTACATCGCGTCGTGCTCGAGGAGGGGCGAGCTCGAGATCACCGTCACGTCGTAGTCGCGCTCCGCGAGGAGCTCGGCGAGCGGGTCGAAGCGGACGAGCCCCCGCTTGATCGGCGTCAGGCGGAATTCCCCCGAGCCGTAGAACTCGACGCCGGAGAAGTTGAGGTAGAGCGGGCCGTCGGTCGCCGCGACGAACTCCTTCAGGATCGGCTCGAGCTGCTCGGGCTCGTCGAACGAGCGGCGCTCGCGCGCCGCGAGGTGGGGGAGGTTGAGCACCGGGACCGTGCCCTTCACCCGGTGGACGAGGTCGAGGACCTCCTCCCGCGAGCCGAAGACGTCGGGGTGGCCGCTCGGCTCGATCGCGAGCCGGACGGCGCCGCGGGAGAACTGCTTCAGCCAGGAGGCGAGGTCGGTGACGATCTCGGTGAGCTCCTGGATCGAGTCGGCCCGCTCGCCGCCGCCGTAGAAGCCGAGGTGCGTCACCGCGAGCCGGGCGCCGAGCCCCTGGGCGAGGACGCCGGCCCACTGGATCTGGCGCGTCGACTGCTCGCGCGCGTCGCTCGAGCCGAAGAAGTCGACGTAGTACGGCGCGTGGAGCGTGAGGTCGGTGTCGAGCGCCCGCGCGAGCGCCTTCGTCTGCTGGAGGTCCGCGTAGTCCTTCGCGAGGCTCCAGGTGAGCGTGGTCAGCGAGTCCCGCTTCTTGATCGGTCCGGTCAGGGCGCCGAGCGACGGGACCCCTCCCTGGTGCTCCGCGCTCCCGACGTTCATCACGAGCTGCTGCGCGAGCTCGCGCGGGACCTTCCCGACCTCCTCGTCGAGCGCGAGCCGCGTGAGCGGATTCACCTTGATGAACTGGACCTCCATCGCGGTGAGGCCGAGATGATGCACGTCGGCGATCCCGTCCCGGAGCGTGCGCCCCTTGCACGAGAGAGGGATCCCCGCAGGTCCGAAACGGATCACGAGTAACCAGACCTCAAAAACGACGGACCCGCGGGAAGGTGCGAACCTATATAGCGGGAGCCCGGGGCGCGGCCGGGACCGATCCCGGTCCCTCCCGCGCGGGCCGAAAGCCGCGCGCCACGAGGTACAGTTCGGAGGACGGTTCCCGGGACGCCGGCGGCTTCGTGCGCCGGACGTCGGAGAAGTCGCCGCGGAGCTCCGCCTCGAGCGACGGGACGAGGTCGCCGTCGAACACCTTCGCGACGAACGATCCTCCCGGGAGGAGGACCGTCCGGGCGAGCCGGAGCGCGGCGCGGACGAGGTCGACGGACCGGGCGTGGTCGGTGGCGTAGGCGCCGCTGATCCGCGGCGACATGTCGGAGAGCACCACGTCGAAGCGCGTTCCCCCGAGGCGGGCCGCGAGCCGTTCGTCCCCGACCCGGCCGCGCACGACCTCGACGCCGTCGATCGGCTCGATCGCCCGGGGGTCGACGGCGACCACGCGTCCCCGCGACCCGACGCGGTCGGCCGCGACCAGGGACCAGCCGCCCGGCGCCGCCCCGAGGTCGAGCGCCCGGGCGCCCGGCCGCAGGATCCGGAACCGGTCGTCCACGTAGGCGAGCTTGAACGCCGCCCGGGAGCGCAGTCCCTCGCGCTGGGCCGCGCGGTAGTACGGGTCCCGTCGCCGTTCCGCGACGAAGCGGCGAGGCATCGCGGCCGGCGGGAGCCGACCCGGCTTTATGACGGGACCGCCCGGGCCGGGCGGCGGATGGGGCCGTCCGAATTTGAATCGGAGTCTCTTGCACCCCAAGCAAGAAGGATGGTCCAAGCTACCCCACGGCCCCACGCCGCGCGGCGGCGCGCCGACCCGGACCGTTTAGATAATGGTTTCCGGCCCGCGGGGCGTCAGTGGTGGACGTAGAACCAGGCGCCCATCCCGAAGGCGACGATGATCGCGATGCTCGCGACCGTCACCCAGAAGAAGACCCAGAGCTCGTGGGCCCCCTCCTCGGGGGTCACGTGGGCCGGCGCGGTCGACGTGCCGGGCGTCGGCGTGTAGGGGGTGCGGTACGGTTCTCCGCCCTCGGTCACGGCGACCCGACCGAAAGCAGTCGGGCGCGATTCTTAACGGCTCGGTTCGTGCGGGTCTATCCGGCGAACCACGGGAGTCGCGCCGCGGGGCCGGTCGGCTTCAGCACGAGGAGATGCAGGTTCGCCCCCGGGTCGCCGGGCGCATAGGCGTCGCGCTGGGCGAGCTGGTAGAGGAGGTAGAGCGCGTCCTCGTCGGAGTGGACGCCGAGCGAGCGCTGCACGTCGATCCCGAAGCGCTGGCGCAGGAGCGCGAGCATCTCCTCGAAGTCGATCGGCCCGGACTCCTCGCCGCCCTGGGCCCGGCGGAAGAGGCCGACCACGATGCCGGTGGCGACGCGGAGGATCTCCCTCGGCTCGGCGACGCGGAGCCGGAAGTGGGCCGCGTTCGCCGCCGCGCGGTCCGCGGGCGGCACGACCAGCACGGCAACCTCGCTCTCGACGGCCTCGGCTCCGGTGCGCGAAAGGCGCGCCCAGGTCTCGTCCGCGGCGCCGTCGTTCGCGACCACGAAGATCGCGCGGTGCGGCGGCGAGCGGTCCGTTCGGACCCCGGCCGCCCAGCGGTCGACCCCTTCGTCGACGGTCCCGGACGCCGCACCGTAGACGAAGACCGGGAACGTGCGGCGGGGCACCCCGGCCTCCTGCACCCAGAACGACGGGGCCGTCTCCGACTCGCGACGGGCCGGCGGCACGCGGGCGAATCCCAGCTTCTTCAGCACGGTCTCGGCGCTGCGCAGTCGGTCGGCGGCGCCTCCGACCCGGTCGGAGTCCGACATCCGCTCCACTAGTACGGGCGCCCGAGATAAGCTCGACGTGCGAGTGGCGCGGGGTAACTAGAGTCCGGCAGGGAAACCGACGCGGAGGAGCGGGGCGTTCGCCACGATCGCGAGGACGACCGCGAGGAGGTACGGCCCCGAGTAGATGAACCCGCGACGCGCGACCGGTCGCGTGACCTCTCGCCAGAGCGGCAGCGTGAGCGCGACGAACAGGACGCCGAGGACGAGGAGGAGGACGAGGATCGGCCAGGCGAGGACCCCCGTGAGCCCGATGAGCAGGGTCGCGGGGACGAGGAGCGCGGCCGAGACGACGACCACCTTCCCCGAGAACGCCACGTCGTCCATCCGCGGCAGCATCGGGAGCCCGACCCGGGCGTAGTCGTCCTTGAGGAGGAGCGCGAGGCTCCAGAAGTGCGGCGGCGTCCACAGGAAGACGAGCACCGCGAAGGCGATCACCCCGGGAGTCCAGGCGCCGACCGCCGCGGCGCTCCCGGCGAGGGCGGGCGCGCTGCCCGCGAATCCTCCGATGACGATGTTCCAGCTCGACCGGCGCTTCAGGAGCGCGGTATAGACGACGACGTAGGTCAGTCCCCCGAGGAAGATAGAGAATCCGGTGAGCGGATTCAGGAGCCAGCTCGCGAAGCCGACGCCCGCGCCGAGGAAGGCGAGCCCGAGGACGGCGACGGCGCCGCTCGGAGCGATCCGCTCGTCGGGGAGTGGCCGCGAGCGCGTCCGCTTCATCCGGGCGTCGACGTCCCGGTCGAGGTAGTGGTTCAGCATCGCCGCGCCGGCGGAGGCGGCCGCCCCGGTGACGAGCAGGACGCCGAGCCGGAGCCAGTCGATCGGCTGGGGCGTCGCGAGCAGGAAGCCGCCGAGGGCGACGGTGCAGATCAGCGCGGTGATGCCGGGCTTCGCGAGCGCGAGGAAGTCGCGCGCCCGGCTCGGAGGGCGGGTCGATGCGGCCGTCGCGGGAGGGGAGGCCATCGCTCGACGCCGGCCCTCGGGCGCGACGCTCAGCCCTCCCGGGGGGTGACGCCGGCGACGGGGCGGTCGACGCTCCGATCCCGGGCGGTGGGGCGCGGCGCGGCCGCCGACGGGGCCGGACGGTCCTCCTCCGAGGCGCGGCGGGCCCACTCGATCCATCGGCGCGGCATCTCTTTCAGGTTCGCGAGGACGGTCAGGATGAGCAGCACCCCGAAGAGCACGGTCGCGATCGCGAGATGCACGAGGACGACGCCCGCGAGGAGCGACGTCTCGATGACGAGCCCGCCGAGCAGCGCTTCCGTGACGACGAGGGCCAGCGCCCCGAGTGCGAGCTTGAGCAGCGCCTTGCGGCTCCGTTCGAACGCCACGCCGAGGAGCGTCAGCACGAGCACGCTCATCGAGAGGAAGAACGCGGAGACGCGGTGACTCCACTCGATCGCCGCCCCGCCCGTGAACGCGGGGAGGAGGTTGCCGTTCCCGTAGCAGGTCGGCCAGTCGGGGCAGGCGAGGCCGTTGTCGGTCGTGATCACGTTCCCGCCGAGGATGATCGTCATGTAGCAGAGGACGAGCGCGACGACGGCGGCGATGCGGAAGAAATCGTGGCCGCGCATCGGGGTCCTAGGGGGTCTCCGCCACCGGCGCCGCGGTCGGGAGCGGCCCGGGGGCTGGAGCCCGCGAGGGGAGCGGCGCCGCCGTGGGGCCCCGCATCGTGCGCGGGAGCTCCTCGCCCCACGGGTCGGCGGACGTCACCGGGTCGCCGGCGTAGTAGCTGTAGATCATGTTGAACAGGAACACGAGCTGACCTATCCCGAGTATGTACGCACCGAGCGTCGAAAGGAAGTTCAGCGCCTGGAAGTTCCCGCTGTAGAGGTAGGTGTAGACCCTCCGGGGCATCCCCTCCGCTCCGAGGATGAACATCGGGAAGAGGAGGAGGTTGACCCCGACGTACGTGAGGAGGAAGTGGAGCTGTCCGAGGCTCTGGCTGTACCAGCGCTTCGTGATGATCGGGAACCAGAAGTAGATCCCGGCGAAGATGGCCATCAGCGTCCCGCCGAGCAGGATGTAGTGGAAGTGGGCGACGACGAAGTACGTCCCGTGGTAGAGGTAGTCGATCGGGATCGACGCGAGGAAGAGGCCGGAAAGTCCACCGATGACGAATCCGGTGATGAAGGCGAGGCAGAACCACATCGGCACCGCCATCCAGATGCGGCCGCCCCAGAGCGTCGCGACCCAGTTGAACACCTTCACCGCGGACGGGACGGCGACCGCGAAGGTCGCGAGCATGAAGACGAACCGCACGTCGGTCGAGATCCCCGTCACGAACATGTGGTGCTCCCAGACCGCGAACGAGAGCACGGCGAACGCGCCGAGGGCGATCGCCATCGCGCTGTAGCCGAAGATGTCCTTGCGGGCGAGCTTCGGGATGATCGTGGAGACGATGCCGAACGCCGGTAAGACCATGATGTAGACCTCGGGATGCGCGAAGAACCAGAACAGGTTCTGGTACAGCAGCGCCCCACCGAGCGGCGTACCGTCGACCGCCGCGAGGATGTGGGTGCCGAAGTTCCGGTCCGAGAGGACGAAGGTGAGCGCGATCGACAGCGACGGGAGCGCGAAGATGAGGAGGACCGAGTTGATGAGGGTCGCCCAGACGAAGAGCGGCATGTTCCAGTAGTGGACGCCGGGGGCCCGGTGCTTGAGGATCGTGACGAGGAAGTTGATCGCGCCGAGCATCGAGGAGATCGTGAGGATGTGGAGCCCCAGGATCCAGAGGTCGACCCCGTACGGGTTCGGGCCGAACGACTCGAGGCTCAGGGGTACGTAGCCGGTCCAGCCGGCGTAGGCGTTCGACAGGATCAGGATCACGCCGGCCGGCGGGATCAGCCAGAAGGCGATCGCGTTGATGCGCGGGAGCGCCATCTCCTTCGAGCCGATCATCGACGGCACGAGGTAGTTGCCGAACCCGGCGAGGGTCGGCATGATGAACATGAAGATCATCAACACCCCGTGCATCGTGAACAGGGTCGAGTAGACGTCCGGCGTGATCCCGAGGGTCGTCTGGGGATCGAGGCCGAGTCCCTGCACCGTTCCGAGGTCGGTGCGGATCAGCGTCGCGTAGATCCCGCCGATGAAGAAGAACATGATCCCCGTGGCGATGTACATGAGGCCGATCCGCTGGTGGTCGGTCGTGAAGAGCCACTTCTTGATCGCCGCGACGAGCCAGGGCCCGTGGTACTGCAGGACCCACAGCACGAACCCCGCGAACCCGGCGATGAGCGCGAGGATCGTCAGCGGCTCGATGAGGGCGGCGAACGTCGTCATGCGATGAGCCCCGCGACGATGTAGGCGCCCGCCGCGACCGCGGCGGCGAAGATCACGATCATCAGGAATCGGGCCTGGGCCCGCGCCGTCACGGGACCGGGCGGCGTCGGCTGGAACCGACGACCAAGGGGCCAGACGCGGTAGGTCCGGTCGACGAGGTGGACGACGAGCGCCGCCATGAGGAACATCAGGGCGACCGCGTAGCCGAACGACTGCTGGGCACCGGGGCTCGTGAGCGAGCCGAGCCGGATGCAGTAGACGATCAGCACCCCGATCCCGATCAGCATCAGGACCGTCACCGTGTCGTAGAGGTCGATCACGCGCCGACGGAGGCGCCGGTACTCGACGAGGGCGGCGTCCTCGCTACTCAAAGAGCTCGACCCTCCGGAACACGGCGCCGCGGTACCGGTCGACCCGGTAGAGGATGCCGGCCATGAACAGGAACGCGAGGGCGGCGACGACGCCCCCCACGAGGACCGCGACCGCGTCGAGGAGGTCGCCCGCGACGACGCCGAGGACCCCGTAGACGAACGTCGCGGCGCCGGCGGAGCCGAAGACGAGGAGCACGGCGAGGATCCCCCACAGGGTGCCGGTCTTCCAGACCGGGCGCTCGGGGTGCTCACTCAACGCCCTTCACCCCCACGGCGGGCTGGGGCCCGACGGCCACGGACGGGACCGGGTAGATCCCGCCGATCGAAGCTTCCTTCTCGGCGAGGCGTCGCAGGTAGTTCCGGCGGTAGCGCCAGTAGAAGAGCCCGGTGACGAGCAGGTTCACGGCAAAGACCGGACCGAGCGTGTAGGCGACCTGGACGAGGGGGATCTGCACGCCCGGCGTCTCGCCGCCCCAGACCGTCATCAGGATGAAGAACCCGAGGAGGCTCGTCGCGAGCCAGATGAACAGCGGCCGGTCCCTCGGATGCGTCCGCTTCGACCGGTCGAGGAACGGCAGGAAGAGGACGTAGACGATCAGGACCGTCGTGATGCCGATCGCCAGGACCGGCGTCACGCCGACGAAGTCGACGAACTTGAACAGCCAGAGGAAGTACCAGTCGGGTTCGGTCACGACCCCGGCGGCGGCGAGGTTGCCGACGTACGTCGGGAGCGTCCACGGCCAGAGGGCCGCGATCCCGAGCAGGAGCCCGACGTAGAGCAGCCCCCACTTCGTGATGTACCAGAAGATGTGGGGCATGAACGGGACGCTCTGCTTGTCCTCCTTCTCGGTGAACCGGCGCCGCTGGAGAGGGTCGCTCGTCGCCTGCGGGGCGATCCCGTGCGACTCGAAGAGCGCGATGTGCGCGTAGAGGAGCGCTCCCAGCGCGAGCGGCAGGAGGAGCACGTGGGCGTCGAACATCCGCGATAACAGCCCCTGGCTCGTCCCGTCGGCGAGGATCAGCGGACCGAGCAGGGGGCCGAAGGTCGGCAGGCGGAGGGCGAGCACGAGCCCGACGTTCGTCGCGTTGTAGGAGATCTGGGTGTAGGGGAGGAGGTAGCCCGTGAACCCCATCCCGAGGGTCACGATCAGGAGGAGCGTGCCGACCATCCAGGAGAATTCGCGCGGCGCCTTGTAGACGCCGACGTAGTAGCCGCGGTAGAAGTGGACGAACATGAGAAAGATCATCGCGTAGGCGCCGTAGAGGTGGCTCGTGAGCAGGAGCTCGCCCATCGGCACCGAGTGGACGATGTAGTACGTCGAGCACCAGGCCGCGGGGGCGACCGACTGCGTCCCGATGGGTTGGCCGCAGGCCGTGAGCGTCGTGTTCGTGCTCGGCTGGTAGTACAAGAGGAGCAGCATGCCCGAGACGACCTGGTAGAGGAACGCGTTGACGACGAACGCCCCCGTCCAGTACGAGGGTTTGAACGTGAACTCGGGCTGCGGGCGGAGCGCCCACTTGCGCATCGAGGTCCGGTCCTCGACGAACCCCCAGATCTTGTTGAGGGTGCGATTGTACCAGTTCGCGAACGACAACCGATCCTCCTACGACAGGGGCCCGAAGAAGCAGAGATGGATCGGCGTCTCGTTCGCGAGCTGCGAGGTCGAGCCGACGGAGTAGTCGCCCTGCAGGGTGTTCAGGTGGCCGTTGACGGTCGGTCCGATCTCGTTGTACGCCGAGAGGTTCCCCGTCGCCTCGTCGACCTGGAGAAGGACCTGCGGCAGGGGGAGGACCGCAGGTCCCGTGAGGTTGTTCGCCGAGTTCGCGGGGTCGTAGGTCGAGCCGTGGCAGGAGCAGTGGATGTAGAACGGCTGGCTCGGCATGTTCGGCGTGTTGAACGTCTGCGAGCAGACTCCCGGCGGATAGTACGCGATCGCCGGCGCCGGGCAGCCGAGATGCTGGCAGATGGCGCTGTAGGCGACGATCGACTTGTTCGTCCCGACTCCGTACGGTACGTTCCACGCGCCGGGATTCGAGGCGCTCGGCTGCTCGCCGTTCGACGGGGAGAGGTTCAGGAGGAAATTGGGCTCGTTGCGGAGCGGGTAGTTGAAGATGTAGAGGTTCTCGGTGTCGACGGAGTACTCGCTCTCGACCTTGTCGACCGTGAGCGCGGCCCCGTCGACGTCGAGGAGCTGGGTCAGGGGAAAGCTCGAGATACCGACCGTCGGGGGCTGGACGTACTGCAGGGTCCCGCCGACGAGCCCGCCGGCTCCGGCCCCGACGAGCCCCGCGACGGCGAGCAGCTTGAGGACGTTGCGCTTCGTCTCGTCGACATCCCCATCGTCCTCCGCTTCCACCCTCGCCACGCGCCGGAGCTGGCCGACCGGAAAGTCGAGCGCGGGATCTCGCGCCTGGACGAACGGGCAGGAGCCGGGGCAGTCCTCGGGCCTCATCCGAGCGTCCTCCCGCGGGTGTCGGGCACCGCGTCGTCCGCCTCGTGCGGGTCGGGTACGACCGCCTCGCCCGGGAGCTCGGCCCGGTCGCTGCCGTAGTAGACGGCCCAGGTGATCCCGATCCCCATCAGGATCACGAGGACCTCGGTCATCTCGACGATCTGGTCGGCGGAGAGCGTCATCGGCGCGCCTCCGACTCCGGGACGACCGCGGGCACGGTCATCGACCACGTCGCCATCGGGTAGCCGCCGGTCCACGGGCCCCACGCGGGCTCGACGGGGCGGACGGGGAGGATCGCGGGCGGCGTCGTCACCGCGACGGGCACGCCGCTCGTCCGGGGCGGTACCGGGTCGAGGCCGAGCAGCGCCCCGCGGATCGAAAGGGGGCCTCCGACCGGCGCGGGGAGCTCGGCCGCCTTCGTGAACTCCGCGAGCAGCTCCTGCTTCAGCTGGCCGGCGCGCGCGTACCAGCGTCCGAGCTGTCGGAGGACCTCCCCGTTCTCCTTGCCGAGCAGAAGGAACGCCGCCGCCCCGAGCACGATCGCCCAGTCGACGTCGGAGAAGAGCGCCACGCTAGCTCACCCCGCGCCCACCGCCAGCCGGGGCGGTTCGGGCGGCGCGTCGCGGCGCCGTTCCCAGCGACCTGCGAAGAACGCACCGGCGAAGTAGAGCGCGATCATCGGGGCCGCGATGAGGCACATCGTGATCCCGGAGTTGTCGGGCGTGACGATCATGCCGAAGACGAGCGCGCCGAGGACGGCGCCCCGCCAATGCTTCCGCCAGACCGACGCCTTGACGACCCCGAGCCGGGTGAGCGCGTAGATGAAGACGGGTAGCTCGAAGACGATCCCGAAGGCGATCGAGTAGAGGAGCGCGAAGGTGACGAAGTCCTGCACCCCGAGGGTGTAGGGGGCGAGCCCCATCGCCCCGACGTAGAAGAACAACAGGCGGAACGTGAACGGGGTGAGCCAGAGCACGCCCGCCGCCGTGCCGATCGCGAAGAGCACCGTCGCCGGGATCCCGATCTGGCGGAGGAGCGCGCGCTCGTTCTTCCGCAAGGCCGGAACGAGGAACGCGCCGACCTCGTGAACGACCCACGGCATCCCGACGATCAACGCGACCAGGAGGCCGATCTCCATCTGGACGAAGATCGAGTCGCCCACCCCGACGTTGATCAGCTGGACGTTCGGCGGGAGCATCCACGCGCGCATCGCGCGGAACAGTTGCGCGGTGATGTTGTAGAACGGGCTCGGGAACGGGTAGGCGAACGGCACGTTCACGCCGAGGAACCGGAAGGAGAACGGTACGAGCTCGAAGAAGAGGACGAAGCCGAAGATGCCGGCGAGCACGAAGGCGATCCGTACGACGCGGCGACGGACCTCCTGGAGGACCGTGAGGATGCGGCTGAGGTCCGACACCGTTCACCCCTCGGCCTCCCGGAAGGACGGGGCGACCGCCCCGCACGCGGGGCTCCCGTCAGCCGGTCGGTGTCGCTCCTCGGGCATTCCGGGTGCGGACGGTCGGTCTAGTGGCCCGGCCCGGTGGCGGGCGCGCCGCTCGCCGAGGCCTGGTCCGCCTTGATCTCCCGTTCGACCTCGAGTCGGCCCTTCTTGAACTCGCCCACGGAGCGCCCCAGGCTGTGCGCGAGCTGCGGGATCTTGCTCGACCCGTAGAACAGAATCCCCGCCACCACCGCGATGATCAGCCAGTCGTCGAGAGAATCGAACATCGTCTCCCCCGCCGTCCGAGCGGCCAGTGGAACGATATGGCGTTCGTACGGGACGAACCAACGGGTACGGAGTGTCCGTACCCGCGGTAGATAAGGAGCGGGCCTACGCCGCCTCGACCATCACGGTCTCGGTGCCGGCCGAGACCGCCCGGTCGATGGCGATCTCCGCGAGCAGCGAAAGGCAGCCCGCGCCGCGCCCGAGCAGGAGGGAGGCGGAGCGCAGCCCTCCCTTGAACGTCGGGCTACCCCGACGGTCGGCCTGCGCCTCGGCGAGGTCCGCGAGCCGGGCCGTGTCGTTGTACACCTCGCAGGCATGGTCGAGCGACGGGTGCATCAGCGTGTCGACGACCGTCTTCAGGTGGGCCTTCATCTCGGGGAGAACGCCCGCGAGGGCGTCGGCGCTCCCGCCGGGCAGCTTCGCGACCTCGTCGTTGAGGGTGCGGAGCGTCGCGGTGAAGAGCTCGGTCAGCTCCTCGAGCGCGTGGACGACGACCCGCCACTCGAGCAGCTGGCGGGGGTCGGGGCTCCCGATACGACGGGCGAGCGACCAGTCGCGGCTCGCGAGGAACAGCTGGCGGACGAGCAGCGCGAGCACCTTGCTCCCCTCCTCCTCGAGCGTCGCGACCCGTCGGCTCCGCTGCCGACGGCTCAGGAGCTCTTCGGTCTCCTCGAGGAACGCGACCAGGATCATCTTCATGCGCTGGACGAGCTGGGGAAGCCCGTACTTCGACGGGTCGATGAAGTTCTGGAGGACGACGCGCGTCGGCTCCTGCGAGACGACGGAGACGCCGAGAAGTCCCCGCGCGGTCTGCTGCAGTTCCTCGATCCGCTCCGGCGCGAGCGGGAGGTCGGTCCGGATCTCGATCGCGTCGTGACCGACGCGATACGCCCCGACGACGAGTCGCTCGAGGACGCCGGGCGTGTCGAACGACCGGGCGCTCACGAGGTACGGCGCGCCGCTGACCGCGGCGCCGGGGATCGGCGCCGGCTTGAGGAACAGCGTTCCGTCGTCGTTCTGGTCGAAGACAATGAGGTCGCCCGGCCGCAGGTTCATCGCCTCCGCCCACGGCTTCGGCAGGGTGACCGCGATCGACGAGTGTCCGGCCTTCAGTACGCGGCGCTCCCGACTCGGCTGTCCCCACGCCATCTCGTTCCCCGAACCTACTACGAGGTCCGTAGGTTATAGAAGGGGTCGGATTTGAACGTTGCGCCGCCGGCCTACCCCTTCAGCTCGGGCGGACCGGCCGGCGTTTCCTCGGGCGGCGGGCTCTCGGGCTCGGGGTAGCCGAGCCGCTGGGGCGGCATCTCGTAGGTCGAGCCGCGGCGCCGGCCGACGACGAAGCCGAGCACGAGCGCGATCACGACGAGCGCGACGATCACCCCGACGATGATGAACACCGCGGCTCCGGGGTTCGTGTCGGCGGTCGTGACGGTCAGGTTCGCCGGAAGGTTCATCCCGAAGGCGATGAACCCGTACATCCCGTTCGTGAAGTGCCCGGGCTCCGTGCAGATGAACTCGTACCAGCCCACCGCGGGGACCGTGAGGTTGCCGAACACCACGTCGCCGGGGTTTCCGACCGCGGAGGCATTGATCCCGAGGAGAGGGGCCGGCGTCTTGCCGTAGGCGAGCTGGTCGATCTGCGCGCTCGAGTAGTCCGAAGGGATCACCCAGCCTTGCTTGCCGATGATGTAGAACGTGTGGTCGACCACGTCGGTGTCGGTGAACATGACCTCCACGGTGGTGTTGACCGCGACCTGCTGGAAGGTGTTCGGAGTGAACGAGAAGCCGGCCTCGGCGGTGACCTGGACCAGCGTGCTCGCGTCGACCGTCACGGCGTCGCTCGCGGCCCGCGCCGGCGCCGTCAAGTAGAATGCCGCCGCCCCGCCGGCGACGAGCAGCGCCGCGACGAAGAGCGCGGCCGCCGCCCTGCGCGCTCCGCGAATGCTCATGCGCCCGTCCGCCCCGCTCGGATGCCGGGGACGGGAGGTGTCGTTCAAAGCCCCTTGGTACGAACCGGGCCGCGGCCCCGACGACGACCCGTGCGACGACCGACCGGTTCGTACGCGGGCCATATGTAGCTACATACTCCCGTGCGGAGCGTGACGTCGCGCGGACCCCCGGCGGGGGTCACAGCTGCCGCGCTCGCCGCCCCGGGGCTCGACGCGGGCCGCATCCTCGCCTCGGGGGAGACTCCGCTCCAGCTCACCGAGCCACTGCTCTGGGTGATGCTCGCCCTAACGGTCGCAGGGGCGATCGTGACGTTCGCGTTCCTCGTCTACGCGGTCTGGAAGTTCCGGGACCCGACCAACCGGTGGCGGCGCCATGGTTAGCAAGTGGGAGATCGCCTGGACGCTCGCGACGGTGGTCATGCTGGCCGGCGTCGCCGCCTACTCGACGATCCTCCTCTACCAACTGGATGCGCTGCCCGCCGATCCGACGGAATACGTCGAGGTGATCGGGCACCAGTGGTACTGGGAGTTCTGCTACCAGAACACGAGCTGCTACAACTCCTCGTACGACGCGACCACGAACACCGTGAGCGGCGGGGCATTATGGGCCCCGCCCGGCGCCGTGGTGCAGATCAACGTCACCGGGGCCGACGTCATCCATTCGTTCAACATCCCGCAGCTCGGGGTCCGGATCGACGCGATCCCCGGCCGGATGAACTACTTCGCGTTCACGGTCCCGAATGCGCCCGCCGGGACCTCCTACCTCATCCAGTGCACGGAATTCTGCGGCGAGTTCCACGGAACGATGCGTTCGTTCCTCGAGATCACGTAGGCCGGGGCCGATCGGCCCACCCGCACCCTCCGCCCCGGTTCCGGCCCTCGGTCTAGTGGTGCCCCTCGCCGGGCTTCGAGGGGAACCGTCCCGAGTAGGAGGCGACCACGGCCACGAGGACCCCGATGCCGAGGAGCCCGACCGAGCCGAAGAGCACCCACGTCTCCACGATCGCGGTCGACGGCGGAGCGACCGGCGCGGGCGGCGGGACGCCGACGTACAGCTCGCCCGTCATGCCGTTCGCGAAGTGGCCCGGTATCGTGCAGATGTACTGGTAGACCCCGGCGTGTCGCACCGTGAAGTTCGCCCAGGTCGTGGTCCCGACACCGGAGCCGACCGCCTGGTTCACGAACGGGGCGTTCGTCGTGAAGGTGTCCGTGAAGTTCGCCGGAGAGAGCGTGTAGTTCGAGAGCGAAGAGACCGTGAACGTGTGGCCGAGGCTCCCCTGGTTCGTGATCAGCACGTCGATCACGATCGGGTAGTGCGAGGAGTTGGCCGCGAGGACGGCCGGGACGAAGGCGTAGCTGTCGGTCGTGTTCTCCATCAGCAGCACGCCCGGACCGGTCGCGGTGAGGTTGACGAAGCCGGACATGCCGGCCTGGAACTGGTAGGGGACGACGGAGACGAACTCGAACGACTCGCCGCTCGTGGAGGCGTTGAACGTGACGTTCGCCCAGGCGGTCCCCCCGGGGGCGACGCTGACGTTCGCGAGCGAGCCGTTCGTCGCGAAGAAGGCGTCCAGCTGCGCCGGCGTCCACGCCGGATCGAGCACGACGTTGGGAACGCGCGAGAGCGTGAAGGTGTGATCGTACGACCCGTTGTTGACGAGCTCCACCGACAAGGTCGCGTTCGGGTTCGCGCTGAGCGAGCTCGGAGCGAAGCGGGGCTGGTCGGTCAGGTTGACGGTCGCGCTGGTGTTCGCCCCTTCGGGGTGGGAGAAGCCCACGAGCGCGGGGCTGGGGAGCGCGCCGAGGGCGGCGGCGGACGGCAATCCCACCGTGGCCAGGAGGAGGCCGGCGACGAGCCACGGAAGGGCCCGACGCACGGGAGGGGAGAGGCGGCGCGTCCGCACGTCGGTCACGGTGTCCCCTGACGGCGGTCGGACCTGGGGACGGTTGATATGAGTGTTGTACGAATCGCCCGCCGGTGGGCTCACGGGCCACCGGCCGGCGCGGGGGCGCCCGCCGGGGTCGCGGCGGACTCCTCGCCGTCCGAGACGGAGCGGGCGAGCCACGGACGCTCGCTCGAGCCGGACCAGAACCGTCGCAGGAGCCCCGCGATCTCGGCCGTCATCACGACGGCCGTGACCGAACCGTACAGGAGGACAGCGGCCACCGCCCCCCCGGTCGCGACCAGCGTGAGTCCGGCGACGGTCATCGCGAGGAACGCGAAGGAGAGGCCGACGAGGAACCCGAGTTGCTCGAGCCGGACGTCCCGGCGGCGCGCGACGCCGTAGGCGAGGTAGCCGAAGACGGCGCCCATGAGGACGGCCATCGCGACGCCGCCGACGATGGGGTAGCTCGTCACCCACGGCCCGATGACGGCCGAGGCGGTGAGCGCCGCGAGCGCCCGCCGCTCGAGGCGCGCGAGCGGCGCCCAGGCGACCAGCGCCGCCATGATCGACGCCATCGACCAGAAGAACCAGACCGAGGAGACGCCGAGCGCGACCGTCGGGACCGTGGCGAGCGGGGTCGACTCCCCTCCAAGAGCGAACAGGAACCCCATCAGCACCTCGGAACCCGTGGTCATCACCGCGAGGCCGATCGGCCACGACCAGTCCGCGGGGCGCACGCGGCGGTCCTGGAAGACGATCAACCCGATGAACCAGAGGCCCGCCGGGCCCATCATCATGAAGTTGAACGCGAGGAGGACGAACGTCCAGGAGGAGGTGGGGTCGTTCGAAAGGAAGACGAAGACGAGGGCGAGGAGGAGGACGCTGCCCCCTCCGATCACGGCGAGCGCGAGCGCGAGCTGCGTCACGAGCGGGGGACGGCCGGAGCTCGGCAAGGAGAGCCCGAAGACGACGATCGTGATCGCGATCATCGAGCCCGCGATCGCCGCGAACGGGGCGAGGGAGGCGTCGACGTCGAGCGGGGGCAGGGGGAAGGGCACGGAGGTCCTCGCGAGGGGGCCAGCGCCACCGCCGCTTTTGGGGGGTCCGTACCGACCGGGAGTTACGGCGCCGAAGAGGAGCTCGGGCGGGCGGTGCCGGTATCGAAGCGGCGGAGGAGCTGGGTCGTCACTTCGATGAGCGGGTGCTGCGAAGAGTGGTCGATCTCGATGTCGTCGATCGAGTGGAGGTGGTGCTCGGCGGCGAGGCGCTCGAAGCCGGTCTCGGCGCGGGCGAACTCCTCGGGGCGGTCGCAGGTCAGGACGAACGCCTGCAGCTGCGGGAGGCCCATCTCCCGGGCGGCGAGGGCGCGGTGGTGGCCGTCCACGAGGATCCAGGCGTCCCCCTTCTGGACGACGAGCACCGGCTCGGCGAGCCCGCGCTCGAGCTCGTAGCGCCGGCCGGCGAGCTCGTCCTCGAAGACCTTCCACTGCGTCGGCGTGAGCCGCTCCAGCGGGACGAGCCCGCGGTGGAACGAGAACGGGACGCCGTAGCGCTCCGTGAGCAGGTGGATCAGCGTGTCCGCCTTCGCGGGGGAAGCGCGCTCGAAGTGGGAGCGGACGATGTCGAGGTTCGAGAGGATCCCGCAGAGCCGGCCGTCCGCGTCGATGATGGGAAGGTCGCGGAGGCCGAAGCGGAACATGATCCGCGCGGCGTCGTCGAGGCCGGTGTCCGGGCTCGCCGTGTACGTCCCCGGCCGGATGATCCGGCCGAGCGGCGTCGCGCCCTCCCCGGCGTGCCGGAGGAGCTCCTTCGCGCTCACGAAGCCGACGAGCTTGCCCGAGGCGTCGGTCACGGGGAGGCCGTGGTGCCGGCTCTTCGTCAGCTGGTGGATCGCGTCGCGGACGGTCGCCGTTTCCTGCAGGTGCTCGACCTCGAGCACCATGTAGTCCTTGACGCGGACGATCATCGCTCGGAGACCGGTCCCTCGTCGCGGAGGTACGCGGTGAGGAGGTGGAGGAGCGTCACGTGAACGTCCTCGGTGTGCTGCATGCTGTTCGACGGCACGACGACGGGGACGTCGACCATTCCCTTCAGCTTCCCGCCGCCGATGCCGGTGAGCCCGATCGTCGTCACGCCGATCTCCTTCGCCACCTTGACGGCCTCGAGGACGTTGGGGGAGTTCCCGCTCCCCGAGATCGCGATCGCGACGTCGCCCGGCTCCGCGAGCACGCGCAGCGGCTCGGCGAAGACGCGCGAGTAGTCGGCGTCGTTCGCCCACGCCGTCATGCTCGGGACGTTGTCGCTCAGGCTGACGCACTTGATCCGGCGGCCGGGACCGCGGGCCGCGACCTTCGAGAGGTCCACCACGAAGTGCGCGGCCGTCGAGGCGCTGCCCCCGTTGCCGAAGAAGAACACCGTGCGGCCCGCCGCGCGAGCGCGCACGAGGATCGGAGCGATCGCCCGCACCGCCTCGAGCACGTACGGCTCGGCGAGCGCCTCGCGCGCCTCCGCGAGGTACCGGCGGGCGTAGGCGTCGACCCCGGGTGCCTCCGTCATCGGTGGATCCCCAGAATGCGCGAACCCTCCGAGGTGATGCGCACCGGGAGCCGCGCCATCGGCGAGAGGGCGGCCGCTATTTGATGGCTGCGTTCCGGCGGGTGGACGAGGAGGAGGAAACCGCCGCCGCCGGCGCCCGTCACCTTTCCGCCGAACGCCCCGGCCTCCTTCGCCGCCGCGAACCGGCGGTCGATCTCGTCGTTCGTGATCCCCCGGGCGAGCCCGCGCTTCAACTGCCAGCCGGCGTCGAGCACCCGCCCGAGGCGCGCCCAGTCGTGCTCGACGATCGCGCGGCGGGCGTCCCCGGCGAGCTTCCGCATCTTGAGGAGGGAGTCGACGTTGTCGCCGGTTCGGGAGTCCTGGTCCTTCAGGATCCCCGACGCCTGGCGGGTGATCCCGGTGTAGAAGAGCGAGAGGTGGTCGCTGAGCGCGTCGCGGTCCGCCGGCGAGAGCGGCAGCGGCGTGACCCGGACCGAATCGTCGGACCGGAACTCGAACTGGTGCACCCCGCCGAAGGCGGCGATGTACTGGTCCTGCTTCCCCAGCGTCCCGTGCAGGGTGTCGATCTCGATCCGGCACGCCTCGGCGGCGAGCTCCGCCGGATCCTTCAGGACCCCGCGGAAGGCGTAGAGCGCGTTCAGCAGGCCGACCGTGACGGTCGACGAGGAGCCGAGGCCCGTCCCTTCGCCCGGGATGTCGGCGATCGTGTGGACCTCGAGGGAGTCCCGGACGTGCGTCGCCCGCATCGCCTCGCGCACGAGCTCGTGCTGGAGGTCCTCGAGGCGGTCGACGTTCTCCGTGCGGGAGTAGGCGACGCGGATCGACCGGTCGAACTTCTCGTTCACGACGACGTGCACGAACTTGTCGATCGCCGCGCTCACGACCGCGCCCCCGTCGTGGGCGCGGTAGAACGACGGGAGGTCGGTCCCCCCGCCCGCGAAGCTGACCCTGAGGGGGGTCCGGGTGATGATCACGGGAGGACGAGCCGGCGAACGGCCTCTTATCGGTTTGGAGGGGGGACGGGCGCATCGTCGGGCCGGCCGGTGCCCGGGGAACGGCTCGCGGTCCGGGACCACCGGGCCCGGCGGCCGTAGAACGCGTGGGTCGTCTGCGCCAGGTGCCCGATCGGCTCGAGCC
This sequence comes from Thermoplasmata archaeon, assembly GCA_030039715.1. Lineage (GTDB taxonomy): Archaea > Thermoplasmatota > Thermoplasmata > Lutacidiplasmatales > UBA184 > Lutacidiplasma. The sequence goes on from JASHVA010000033.1 coordinate 29,634, forward strand.
CGGGGAGGCTCGCCCGGAACGAGGGGGCACGACGGTCGAGGATGATCGCGATCCCGCGGTCGTGCTCCGAGCGGATCATCCGACCGCACGCCTGCAGGATCGCCCGGGCCGCCGGCGCCTCCACCGTGTACTCCCAGCCCTTCCCGGTCGTCGAGTCGAGGAACCGACGGAGCGCCTCGTGCTTCGCGGACGGGCGGGGATACGGGATGCCGACGAGAACCACCGCCTCGAGCTCCTGGTTCGGATAGTCGATCCCTTCGCTCAGCCGGCCGCCGGCGACCCCGAGGAGGACCGTCCCCTCCGGGTCCTTTTTCCAGCTCTCGATCGAGCGCCAGAGGTCGCCCATCGGCAGCTTGGCGTACTCGATGAAGACGTTCGAGGGAAGCTGGGACTGGAGGCCCGACTCGAGCACCCTCTGCATGAGGTCGAAGCTGGGGAAGAACACCGCCGTCTTCACCGGGAGGCACTGGAGCACCTCGACCAGCCGGTCGGCGATCCGGGTGATCGCGCGGGGGTCGGAGCGGATCTCCTCGTACCGTGTCGTCACGGTCGGGTCGTAGAGGATCTTCCGGTGCTCGGGCGGGAAGTGGGAGGGGACGTCGAGGAGCCGGGCGCTTTCGCCGAGCCCGAGGGAGTCGCGGTACTCCTCGAGCGGGGCGAGCGTGCCGGACATGTGGACGGAGAGATGGCAGTCACGGATCGGCGCCGCGGGCACCGACGCGTCCAGGGAGTACGCCTCGAGCGCGGGTCGCGGGAGCCGCGTCGCGAGCTTCACGTACCCCGGCGGCTCGAGCTGGGGCCAGGAGAGCAGTGTGAGAGCGACGGTGTGCGCCCACGAGCGGGGAAGGTGGCGCTCCCGCCGACGCTCCTCCCGCAGGTTCTCGCCCCAGGTGGCGAGCGCTCCGAGCCAGGTGTCGAGACGGTGGCTCGTTCCGCCGAGCGCGGTGAGGAGCGCGTCCTCGAAGACGCCCGGGGGCAGCACCGCGTCGTCCTCGCGCGCGAGCGCCTGGATCAGCTCCTCGACCGCCGCCCCCACGATGTCGAAGAACCGGGTCGCGCTCGGGCCGTCGGGGAGCTGGAAGTCGCCGCGCTCGGCGACCTCGGCGCGGGCGCGGCGGACCGACTCCTGGGGAAGGGCGACGGTCGTGAGCTCGCGGAGATGGTTCGGCAGGTTGTGCGCCTCGTCGATCACGAGGTCGATGCGCTCGGGCGGGACCCCGAGCCACTGGAACAGCGACCGACGGATGTGGGGATGGAAAAAGAACGCGTACGGGGCGGTGACGATCCGGGCGTGCGGGACGAGGCGCTTCGCGAGCTCGTACGGACAGAGGTTCTCCTCCCGGCAGAACGACTCGAACTCGGCCGGGTTCGGCAGCTTCTCGCGGAAGCGATCCTCGAGCCCCTCGAGGTCGGTCTGCAGGACCCGGGCGTAGTACGGGCAGCCGTCGAGGTCGGTGAGGTCGATCTCCCCGCCCTCGGGGAGCTCGGTCGGGGGGGCGAGCGGCGCCTCCCCCTGCATCGCGCGCTCGGTCGCTCGCTTGCGGTCGGCGCACAACTTGCCGTGCTCCTCCGCGGTCGCCCCCTTCACTTCTGCGACGTTCTCGAGGAGGAAGCAGCGTCCGGCCCGGCCCTGCAGGCCGATCGCGAGGAACGGACGCTCGAGGCGGTGGGCGATGGTGCGGGCCTCGTGGAGGACCTGGACCTCCTGGGCGTGCGTGCGGACCAGGTAGAGGATCGTGTGGTCGGCGCGCGTCGCGTGCTCGAGGAGCGGGGCGAGCGCGGCGACCGTCTTGCCGCTGCCCGTCGGAGCGTTCACGAGCAGGGCGCCGCCGCGCTCCGCGAGCGCCGAGACCTCCCGGACGATCGACTCCTGACCCGGGCGCAGGCGATACGGGAAGAGGAGGGACGGCTCGGGGGCGGAGGTCGCCGACGGCGTCGTGGGTCCTCTCCTCCCCGAGCGAGCCCCGGTTCAGGGTTTTAAGATGCGCGTTCAGTGGAACGGTGCGGAGGCCCGTTCGGGACGCCGAAGGCCGTCAGCCGTAGGCGTACCGGACGCCGTACGGGCCGCGCGGCATCGTCCAGGTGACGGAGCCCTGGTCGCAGGCGATGTCGCAGGCGCCACACTCGACACAGTCCTCGTACCGGAAGACGAGCCGACCCTCGATCCGCTCGTAGCACTTCGCCGGGCAGGCGAACGTGCAGAACGAGTGCGGGCACTTCGCACAGATCTCGGGCTTGACGGTGATGTGGGCGTGGTCCTTCGAGTCGGTCGAGTAGCGCAGCGTGCCGAGACGACGCTTGATCTCGACGAACTCGACGGGGGTGTCCGGGCTGCTCGCTCCCTCGGCCATCGTCCTTCCTATCCCGGCGCCTTCGCGAGGATCTCGAGGTCCGACCGGACCGCGGCGACGCTCTGGGCGAACGCGCTCCGCTCGGCGGGGGAGAGGTCGACCTCGACGACCCGCTCGACCCCCTGACGGCCGAGCACGACCGGGACGCCCACGTAGACGTCCTTCTCCCCGAACTCGCCGTTCAGGTGGGCCGCGACGGGAAGGAGACGGTGCGCGTCCTGCGCGATCGCGAGCACGAGCTCGGCCTGCGAGGCCGTGGGGGCGTAGAAGGCGCTCCCCGTCTTGAGGAGATTCACGATCTCCCCGCCGCCCTGCTTCGTCCTCTCCACGATCGCCGCGAGGCGGTCGGGCGGAAGCAGCTTCGCGAGCGGGACTCCGCTCACGCTCGAGAGGGAGAGGATCGGCACCATCGTGTCGCCGTGCGTTCCGAGGACGAAGGCGGTGACGTCCCGGGGTGCCACGTGGAGCGCTTCGGCGACGAACGAACGGAAGCGCCCGGCATCGAGCGTCCCGGACTCGCCGAAGACGCGCGCGGGCGGCAGGCCGCTCACCTTGCGGAAGTAGTAGGTCATCACGTCGACCGGGTTCGTCACCACGACGACGACGGCGTTCGGAGCGTGGGCGCGGACCGCCTCGGCATGGCCGCGGACGATTGCGGCGTTCTTCTCGAGGAGGTCGGAGCGGCTCATCCCCGGCTTCCGAGCGAGGCCGGCCGTCTCCACGACGACGTCCGCGCCGGCGAGCGCGTCGAGCGACGTCGAACCCGTCACTCGGGTCGAGAAGCCGAGGATCGGCCCGGACTCCTGGATGTCCAGCGCCTTTCCCTGCGGCAGGCCGTCGACGATGTCGAGCAGAACGACCTCGCGCGCGATGTCGAGCTCGGCGAGGCGCTGGGCGAGCGAACCGCCGATGTTCCCGGCTCCGAGGACCGCCACCTTCCCGAGCGCGCTCATCTCTCCGTCCCTCGAGCGCGTCCCACGGAGCTCGGGCTTAAATCGGAGCGCCCGAGCACGGTCGGCGACCCCGAGGCCCGTCGGCCGAAACCTTGATTCTCCGTAGAGGGGGTGCACCCCCGGAATGGTCGACGTCGAATCCGCGCTGCTCAGCGTCCAGGAGCGGGACAACTGGCGGCGACGGATGGAGGTCCTCGAGCGATCGCTCGAGGACGTGCGCGAACAACGACGCAAGCTCGAGCAGCGGCTCCGACGGGTCCGCAAGGACCTCGTCCGGCTCCGACAAGCCGCCGAAGCCGTGCTCGACCTCTCCCGTTCGGCCGCTCGACCGGAGTTGATCCGTGCCTCGACGCCTTCTGCCATCCACAACCGCTAGGCAGGAAGCGCTCCTGGCGACCGAGCAGGAGCTCGTCGCGGAGGTCGCGCGCACCCGCCGGGAGGAGGAGTACCTGCTGCTCAAGGTCCGGCAGGCCCGCGAGCAGGTACGGTACTACGAGCGGCTGCTCGAGCTCCTGAAGCGCGACTGGGCTCAGGACCCGGCCCTCGCGTCGATCGTGCGCCGGCTCGGCTAGCTCGCCCGGCGGCGCTCCGTGAAGCTCCTCGTGCTGGGGGCCGGCGCGGTGGGGTCGCTCCTGGCCGCGCGCCTCAGCGCGGCCGGTCACCCCGTAGAGCTCGTCGCCCGGCCCGACCACGCCGACGCGATCCGAGCCCGGGGACTGCGCGTGGTGGGGACGAGCCCGGGGACGTTCCATCCGAGCGCGCTCGACGACCTCGCGGAGGCCGCCCCCCCGGACGCGGTCCTCCTGACCGTGAAGACGTTCGACCTCGCCTCCGCGAGCGGGCGCCTCGCGCGCCGGTTCCCACGGCTTCCGCCGACGCTCCTCCCGCAGAACGGCCTCGGCATCGAGCGGACGGTCGAAGCGGCGATCCGCGCCTCGGCCGGTGAAGACGCGGAGGCGGTGCTCGTCCGGGCCTCGAACTCGATCCCGGTCACGCTCGTCGGCCCCGGCGTCGTCCGCCAGGCCGGTGTGGGGGAAATCGTCCTCCGCGACCCGGCGTCCGGAGGTCCCGCGCGGGATGCGGCGGCGCTCTTCGTGACACTGCTCGATCGCGCCGGAATCCCGGTACGGCTCGTCGACGACCTCGAGCGCGAGCTGTGGCGGAAGGCGCTCATCAACGCGGCGATCAATCCGGTCACCGCCCTCCATCGGGTGCCGAACGGCCGATTGCTCGAGCTCCCGTACCGCGAGGAGGCGACCGGCCTCCTCCGCGAGGCGCAGCGCGCGGCCGCTCTCGCCGGTTTCGAGTTCTCGGACCGGGAAGCGGATGCCGACTTCGAACGGGTCGCCCGCGCGACCGCGGAGAATCGGTCGAGCATGCTGCAGGACCGGGACCGCGGCCGGCCGACGGAGGTCGATGCGATCTCGGGCGAGATCCTCCGCGTGGCGGTCGCCCAGGGAGTGGACCTCCCGCGCACGCGGGCGGTCGTCGAGCGGCTGCGTGCCACGGTCGGTGCGGCTCGGACCGAACCTTCTTAGCCGAACGGCTCTCCCCGGGCCGATGGTCGCGAAGCGCGGCATCGGCGACGTCGCTCTCAAAGGACGACGGGTCCTGCTCCGAGTCGACTACAACGTTCCGCAGGACGCGAGCGGTCAGATCGCGGACGACCGGCGCATCCAGGAGTCCCTGCCGACCCTGAACCACCTGCGGACCGCCGGCGCGCGCACGGTGCTCCTGTCCCACCTCGGCCGGCCGGGGGGCGAGCGGAATCCCCGGTTCTCCCTGAAGCCAGTCGCCCGCCGCCTCTCCTCGCTCCTCGGGCAGCCCGTGCCGATCGCGGAGGACATCGTCGGGATCCACGCGCTCGAGATGTCGGCCCGGATCGAGAACGGCCAGTTCCTCATGCTCGAGAACCTGCGCTTCCTCCCGGGGGAGGAGGCGAACGACCCCGCGTTCGCCGGCCAGCTGGCCCGGCTCGGAGAGCTGTTCGTCCAGGACGCGTTCGGCGTCGTCCACCGCACCCACGCCTCCACGGTCGGCGTGCCGAAGCGGCTGCCGTCCGTCGCCGGGCTCCTCGTGGAACGCGAAGTCCGGGAGCTCTCGCCGCTGGTCGATGCCCCCGAGCGGCCGTACGCGGTGATCGTCGGCGGGGCCAAGGTCGCGGACAAGCTGCCGCTGCTCGCGAGCTTCTGCGGACGGGCGGACCGGATCCTCCTCGGCGGAGCGCTCGCGTTCCCGTTCCTCCGGGCGTCAGGGGCGACCCTGGGCACGAGCCCGGTCGAGCAGGGGATGGAGCCGGCGATCGCCGAGCTGAACGCGCGCGCGAGCGAGGCGGGGACGTCGATCGAACTCCCGAGCGACCTCGTGTTCGAGCGACCCGGCGGGTCGCCGCCGGAGGTGGCGGCCGTCGGCGCGGTCCCGGCGGATGCCGCGGTCTACGACATCGGTCCCGCGACCCGGGCGCGGTTCCGGGCGGCCCTCGAGGGGACGCGCACCGTCTTCTGGAACGGCCCGCTTGGCCGCGCCGAGGACCCCCGCTTCGCCGCCGGGACCCGCGAGGTGCTCGGGGCGCTCGCCTCGGTGCGCGGTTACCACGTCGGGGCCGGCGGCGACTCCGCCCGGATCGCCCAGGACCTCGGCGTCATGGGCGGCTTCCAGTTCGTCTCGACCGGTGGGGGGGCCGCCCTCGAGTTCGTGCAGGGTCTCGAGCTGCCCGGTCTCGCGGTGCTCCCGAACGCCTAGCACCGGCCCGGGCGGAGGGCGGCAGCGAGGCGCGGTCGAGCGTCGCCGTGAGGTATCGGAGGTAGGCCGGCGCTACCCGCGGGACGTCGACCTCCGCAATCTCGGGCACGGAGTACGGGTGGCCCTCGGCGAGGAATCGGAAGAGCGCACCGACCCGCTTCGGGACGGTCTTGAACAGCACGAGCGCCTCGCTCTCCGCGACCAGCCGGCCCTTCCAGAGATACCGCGAGTCGACCGGCACGACGCTGCCGCACGCCGCGAGCCGCCGCCCGACCGCGCCGGCGACGGCGGCGAGCGCCCGCTCGCGGCTGGGGTACGTCGTGAGCACGAGCCGCATCGGCCCGCGCGCCCACTCCGGGTCCGCGGGGTACGGGCTCATCCGGTGGCCCCGAGGGAGACCGGGTCGCCCGCCGAGAAGTCGAGGCTGACGAGGTCGAGGTTCGTCAGGTCGACCACGGCCGCCCGGGCCGGCACCGGGGAGATGTTGCGCATCCGCTGGTACTCCGTCTCCGCCTGCCAGGTCGACGCGTTGAGGAGGAGGACGCCGCGGTATCGGTCGGCGCCGTAGGTGTGCGCGTGACCGGTCACGAGGATGTCCGGCGCGGGGTCGACGACGAGCCCGTCGCGCGGGAGCGGGGAGAGCGGCGTCCGGTCCCCGTAGATCGGAGCGAGATGGCGCATCTGCAGCATCCGCTTCATCACGTCGGTCGGGCGCGCGTACGTCGCCCCCGGGATTGCCGGGATGAGGTCGTCGAAGCTCCGGCCGTGGTAGGCCTCGACGACGACCCCGTGGAGCGCGAACGTCGACGGGTTCGCGAGAGAGTGGACGTTCGCGGGCAGGGCGGCGCGCAGGGGCGCGGGGAGCGCCGGCTGCGGCTCGGCAGGACAGACGGCGTCGTGGTTCCCCGGGACGACGACGATCGAGAGGCGCGACGGGAGCTCCGAAAGGCGGCGACCGAGCTCCGCGTACTGCTCCACCACGTCCGCGATCGCGAGGTCGCGCTCCTGCTGCGGGTAGACGCCGATCCCGTCGACGAGGTCGCCCGCGACGACGACGTGCTCGATCTCGGCCGCCATCTCGGCGAGCGGGCCGCGGCCCCGCAGGAAGTCGACGAGGTGGCCCCAGCTCTCGGAGAGGAACGAGCGGCTCCCCACGTGGAGGTCGGAGAGGAAAATCGCCCGCCGGCGACGGGCCGAACGCCCGACCGGCCGAGCGGTCGGGACGTCGGGCCGCTCCACCGCGAGCACGCGGGCGAGCTTTCCGGCCTCTCGCGCCGGCTGGAGCTTGAGCCCGACGACCTCGTCGGGCAGGAACGACGTCTTCGCGGCCGGAGAGTCCTGGGGCACGAGGACCTCGAGCGAGCCCGACTCGTCGTCGACCGTCAGGAGGAGGTGGTGTCGCTTCGAGGTCGTCCGCACCTCCCGGACGAGGCCGATCACCGACGCCGGACCGTCACCGGACCGCAAGGCCGCGATCGGCCGGAGGTTCCCGAGCTCGGGCCGTCCGCGCAGGAGGCGGGCGAGGCTCCGGTACCTCGACTGGAAGAGCGAGGAGTACGCCGCCAGGGCGTCCGAAGCGACCGGGGGTCCGACGAAACCCTCCTGGATCAACTCGAACGGTATCTCAACGCGTACGTCCTCGCGTCGCGCGGCGGGCTTGAGACCCGCCAGCGCGCTCGGGTGCGGGGGCTCCCGCGCGGCGATTGCGCGCTCGACCATCTCGACCGTAACGAAGGGCGAGCCGCTCCCGGGGGTCTCCACGACCTCTCGCGAGACGAGGAGCGGATGGCTCTGGGCCAGGAGCAGCTGGAGCGCCCCAGCCTCGACGAGGCGGTGGTGCTCCTCGAAGTAGGCGACCAGATGCTCGCGCAAACTGTCGGCCACGAGGCGTTCCCCTGCGCGAGCGGACGCGACCCGGCGGTCGGCCGCGAGCGCCCGGACTCGGCGGCGGAGGCCGACCGGGTTATTTCAAGGCTTGCGCGCGCGCGGGCCTCAGCGGTACGATTCCTTCGCGTACGACGCGCCCTTCGGGTACTTCTCCTTGAGGTGCGCGACGAACTTCTCCGGCGTCTTTTCGAGGTGGGCGGCGTACCACTGCACGACCACGTCGCGCAGCACCTTGTGGAGCTCCTTGACGTCCGCCTCCTCTTCCGCGGCGTCGTAGAGCACGGCCTGGCTCATCATCCGCATCCAGCCGGAGTAGCGGTGGTAGCTCTCGCCGTCGCACCACTCGAAGATCGAACGGACGTGCGTCTTCCCCTCCGGGGTGCGGTAGTACCACGTACGCAGCGTGAAGCCGACCCATCCGGACGCCCGGTCCGCGAGCTCGATCGTCTTGACGGCGCCGAAGTCGAAGCTGTCGCGGAACGTCCAGGTCGTGGGGTACTCGACGAACGTCGCGAACAGCGTCTGCGACGGGTCGATCGTGAGGTGGACCCCGATCTCCTCGAACTGGTTGTGGACCTCCCAGAGGTCCTGGAGGAGGCGTTGGTTCAGCTTGGCCCGGTGCGTGACGTCCTCCCCCGTCTTCGCGCCCGCGGCCTGCTGGGTCCGAACCAGCTCGCTCTTGAGCGAGCTCACGAAGTCGTCCTCCGGTTTCGACTCCACGGCCGGGACTTCGGGGTTCGGGTCCGGCGCAGCCTTACGTGCTCGACGTGCCATGAGAAGCGACTCCGGCGCGGTCTATCGGGGTCCGATATAAAGAGTGTATTCCTCCAGCGGCGATTTTCTCGCCGGCGGCGCGGAGGTCGTCCGAACTCCGCGGTTTCGACCGCTTGCCCCGCCACCCCGTCCCTTAAATACCCACCCCGGATGTTGTCGTTTGGAAGGACATTCCCGGAGGCGGACGGAGGCAAGCTCCGAACGTCGCCAGGAGATCCCGGACTCACGACTCATGCTCCGCCCCTTCGTCTGTCGTAGGCTCGGCGAATCGCCCGGCGTCGCTCGGCGCTGCTGACTCCTCCTCGGGGAAGGCCTCCCGCAGTGCGGGAGATTCACCTTCCGAAGGAGCAACAGAAACCCATGACCAACGACCCCAGCGCCGCGAAATACCAAGTACGAGCCCGGATCGCCGCCGAAGGCGTCATCGACAAGCCCGACGTCGTCGGCGCGGTCTTCGGACAGACCGAGGGCCTGCTCGGCGACGAGCTCGACCTGAGGGACCTGCAGAAGTCCGGCCGCATCGGCCGGATCGAGGTCGAGATCGACAGCCGCAAGGGAAAGAGCGAGGGCGAGATCGTCATCCCGTCGTCGCTCGACCAGGTGGAGACCGCGATCCTCGCCTCCGCGCTCGAGACCGTCGACCGCATCGGCCCGTGCCGGGCGAAGATCGAGGTCGTCAGCGTCGAAGACATCCGCATCTCGAAGCGCCAGAAGGTCGTCGACCGCGCGAAGGAGATCCTCGCCCGGCTCCAGGAGGAGTCGAAGGGCGTCGGGATCGACCTCACCGAGGCCGTCCGCAAGGGCGTCCAGGTCGACGAGATAACGACCTACGGCCCGGAGCATCTCCCCGCCGGCCCGAACATCGACCAGGCCGACGCGCTCATCGTCGTCGAAGGCCGCTCGGACGTCCTGAACCTCCTGCGGTGCGGCATCAAGAACGTCATCGCGGTCGAGGGGACGAGCGTCCCGCAGACCGTGAAGGACCTCTCCCGCGGAAAGACGGTCACCGCGTTCACGGACGGCGACCGCGCCGGCGAACTGATCCTGCGCGAGATGCTGCAGACGATGGACCTCGATTTCGTCGCCCGCGCGCCGCGCGGGAGCGAGGTCGAGGAGCTGACGCAGAAGCAGCTCCTGAAGTGCCTCCGGAACAAGATCCCGATCAACCAGTACCTGGAGATGAGCGGGTTCGAGTCGACCGGAGCGACGCGCGAGCCGCGGGACGACCGCGGCGAGCGCAACGAGCGGCGGGACGACCGCCGCGACGACCGGAACTCCGAGCGCGGACGCCGCGACGACCGCGAGCGCGAACGCGAGCGGATGCCGCCGCCCGAGCGGCTGCCCCCGCCCCCGCCGCCTCCGGCGGCGGCCTCGCCGCTCCCGCCGGACCTCCAGCGGTACTTCGACCTCCTCGGCGGCGTCGAGAACGCCTCGCGCGCGATCTTCGTGGGCGAGGACGACTCCGTAGTCGGCGAGGCGCCGATCAAGGAGATGTTCGACGCGATCGCGACCCTCCCCGCCCAGGCGAAGGCCGTCATCTTCGACGGCATCGTGAGCCAGCGGCTCCTCGACGTCGCCCAGGAGAAGGGGATCGGCACCGTCGTCGCGACCCGATTGGGACCGGTCGGAAAGATACCGGAATCGCTGCGGATCTACACGAAGGCCGACCTCGCCGGACCGAGCGGTCCGCGGTAGGTCGGCGCCCCGGCACCGCACGCGGCGCCGCGGGTCCCTCCGGGGCCCGCGGCGAACCTCTTTTGACGACTCTCCCGCTTTCGGAGAGCACCGTGAGCACGACGAACGGCGAGCCGCAGCGGCGCCCGCCGCTCGCGGTCAACGAGATCGAGACGACCGCCGACATCCCCATCCCGACCGACCCGCTCGCGCGGGTCATCGGCCAGGAGAAGGCGGTCGAGATCGCCCGGATCGCCGCGTACCAGCACCGGCACCTCCTCCTCGTCGGACCGCCGGGCGTCGGGAAGTCGATGACGGCGCAGGCGCTCGCTCTCCACCTCGACCGGCCCCGGACCGAGCTGCGCGTCGTGCACAACCCCGAGAACCCCGAGCGGCCGAGCATCGAGGTCGTTTCCCGCGAGGAGGTCTACCGCGAACGCGAGGCGGCTCGCTCGGTCGAGGGCGAGCTGATCCAACCGACCGACGCCCCGGCCTCCGTCGCCGAGCGGCTCGGCTACCGGTGCCCGCGCTGCAGCTTCTACTCCCTGCCGACCGAGCGGTTCTGCCCGAGCTGCGGCAACGTGAAGCAGGTGATCCCCGGCGGAGCCGGGAGCGGCAACCCGTTCCGGGACCTCGTGGGGGGGATCCTCGAGCTCACCGCCTCCCCCGGCGGCAACCCGCAGGAGAGCGTCCGTACGACGCGCCTGCGGAACGGCGTCGAGGAGGTCGTCGCCTACGAGCGGGCCGGCGACAAGATCAAGGTCCTCGACCAGCGGGCGCTCGAGCGACGCCGGACGCTCCAGCACGAGAGCCCGCGCAAGGTCCTCGTCAAGCTCGACCGGAACACGTTCGTGATGGCGACGGGCGCGAGCGAGACCGAGCTGCTCGGAGACGTCCGCCACGACCCGTACGGCGGGCATCCCCAGCTTGGGACGCTCCCCTACGAGCGCGTGATCGCGGGCGCGATCCACGAGGCGCACGACGGCGTGCTCTTCCTCGACGAGCTGCCGCACCTCGGCTTCCTCCAGCGGCACATCCTCACCGCGATGCAGGAGAAGCGATTCCCCATCACCGGCCGCAACCCGCAGTCCGGCGGGGCGGCCGTGCGGGTCGACAACGTCCCGTGCGACTTCATCCTCGTCGCGGCGGCCAACATCCAGGACATCCACCGGATCCTCTCGCCGCTCCGCTCGCGGATCGCGGGCAGTGGCTACGAGGTCCTGCTCGAAACGACGATGCCCGACTCGGACGCGAACCGCGTGCGGCTCGCCCAGTTCTGCGCCCAGGAGATCGCGGCGGACGGACGGATCCGTCCCGCGACGCGCGACGCCGTCCTCGAGCTGATCCAGGAGGCCCGGCGCCGGGCCGAGGCGCTCGACGGCCGCCGCAACGCCCTCACGCTCCGGCTCCGCGAGCTCGGAGGACTCATCCGGACCGCGGGGGACCTCGCCGCGGTGGCGGGCAGCACGTACCTCGAGGCGGCCCACGTCCGCGAGGCGCTCGCGCGCGCCCGCTCGATCGAGGAGCAGATCAAGGAGGCGTACGGTTCGCTCCAGGGCGGCCTCCGCCAGGAGACGACCGAGGCGCAGCGCCAGTCGATGGGCTACTACCACTGGAACGACCACCCGGACCCGGGCCAGTTCCCGGGCGGGTACGGCTAACCGGCCCGGTCCGCCCCCCGAGTCGGGAGCGATTCGGGACCGATTCCGGTGTCTTCCTCTACAACCCGCATGGACTAGGCCGCCCCTCCCGGAATCTGGAGGTGAAGCGATGGCCACGAAGAGAACCGTCGTGATCGCGGCGCTCGGAGCGGTCGTCGGCGTGCTCGTGCTCGCCCTGGCGCTCGGCTCGGCATTCGCCGCGGAGACGTCGGTCCACACCGACGCCGCGAGCGCGACCGCGGGCGACAACGCGACGTGCCCGACCCGCAACGACACCGGGAACACGACCGGCAACGCGAGCGCCCCGCCACCGCCCCCACCGCCGCCCCCGCCCCCTCCCCCGCCCCCTCGGGGCGAGAACGGGACGGGTAACTACACCGGCAACGAGACCGGCAATGCGACCGGTCCCGTCCCCGGCTGCGGCGGCGCGGGCGGGCCGCCCGGCGGATGCGGCAACATGAGCGCCGCGGCGGCGACCCGGGACGACACGTAGCGGGCTCGGCCGAACCCCTTCGGGGCGCCGGGAGGCGCCCCCCTCCCGGCGCCCGTTCACTCGAGACTGAGCGTGAGGAAGACCACGAGGGCCACGGTTTCGAGCGCCGCGCCCACGGACAGGAATCCGCCGAGGTTTCCCGGGCTGAGACCGAAGAGGGCGAAGACGAACGGCGAGCTCGCGACCGTCTCGATGAGGAGCGCTCCGAGGAAGACGACCAGGCCGAGCGCGAACTGGGCGCGGGTTTCGGTGTACGTCCGGAGATAGACCGCGAGCAACGCGACGAGGAGGGCGCAGTCGATCGCCGATAGCATCGCGAAGAGCTCGGCGACGGCGAGGGGCGCCGGCGGGCCGTGCGGCGGAGGGCCACCGGGGCCACCCTTCACCGGCCACAGGACGATCTCCACGAGCCCGACCACGACGCCGAGCGCGAGCACGATCGGCACCCAGGGCCACGCGCCCCACGACCGCCTCGCTCCGTCGGAGTTGCCCGCGCTCGCCGCGTTCGCTTCCGTCATCGTTTCGCCTTCCGTTCGAGGATGTGTTCGAGGTCGGCCCAGCGGGCCTCGAGCGTCGCCGAGACCGAGTAGACCTGCCCGTAGTGCTCCCCCGTCGTCTCGACCAGGTGGTTCGCGAGGAGCACGCGCAGGTGGTGGCGCACGGTCGTGTAGTCGAGACCGAGCGTGGTCGCGAGCTGCTGGGCGTTCCGCGGCTCGCGGCGGAGCGCCCGGAGGACCGCCGCCCTCGTCGGCGCGCCCGCGCTACTGCCGAGCAGCCACCACAGGAGCCGCGTGAAGCTGTCCACCGGAACCGGGGCCGGGATGGTGGCGCGCCGTACTTTACTTTGCGAGCCGGCCGCGACGGCCCCGAGCGGGGCGGACGACGTTCGACCGACGTGGGCGGGGAGCACGGGGGGACCCGACCGGTGGGAAGTCGCCGGACGCTCTTGGGAATCCTCCCAAATCTCTCCCGAATCGGCGCGCGACCCGGGGCGCCGGGGTGCGGCGGTTCCGACAGGGATAAGAGCGGGTCGTCGGTGGCCGCCCGCACGGGCGCGTAGTCTAGTGGTTATGACGTCACCCTGACACGGTGAAGGTCGCCAGTTCGAATCTGGCCGCGCCCACCTGACCCCGCTCGATTCCGCCCGGAGCGCTCTCGTCACTCGGGAGGGGGCGGCCCGCTCTGGGCCCGCTCCCGCAGTCGGTCGAGCCACATCTGATGGAAGTCGCTCATATGACGGGGTCGGACCGCGTGGTTGAGCCGCGGGAGGACGCCGTTCTGCGACTCCTCGGTGAGGACGTGGCAGCCGTCGGCCCTCCGCTCGATCAGCCAGGCGTGGTAGACGTCGAGCCCCCCGGCCCGTCCGTTCCACGCGAGCCGCTCGGGGGGAGCGAACTCCTCGACCCGAGAGCGGAGCGAGACGCCGAACGTCTTCCAGGAGAACTCGCTGCCGGCGCGGAGCTCCGCGCCGCCGTCGGCGAGCGCCACGTGGTGGGAGTTCGGGTACCAGCTCGGCCAGAGGGGGGCGCGGACCAGCCAGGCCCAGACGACCTCGGGCGCGGCCGGGATGTCGATCTCGTTCCGCACGTGGACGGCCGCCCGGTCCGGACGGTACCGCTCGGGCCAGTGGATCACGTGCTAGGGCATGACACGCCCGGCTCATCCCCTTTACGCCGGACTCACCGGCTTGACCCGTCGCGCCGGACGGCCTAGCCGGACCGCTTCAGCGCCTGCACGAGCTTCGCGACGACCTGCTGCGCATCCCCGTAGAGCATCCGGCAGTTGTCCTTGTAGAAGAGGTCGTTCTCGATCCCCGCGAACCCCTTCCCCTGGCCGCGCTTGATGACGAGCACGTTCTTCGCCTGGTCGACGTCGAGGATCGGCATCCCCTGGAGCGGGCTCCCGGCGCGGCGCGCCGCCGGGTTCACGACGTCGTTCGCCCCGATCACGAGGACGACGTCCGTGTTCGCGAACTCCGGGTTGATCTCGTCGCGGTCGTAGAGCTTGTCGTAGCTGATGCCGGCCTCGGCGAGGAGGACGTTCATGTGGCCGGGCATGCGGCCCGCGACCGGGTGGATCGCGAACTTCACGCTCACGCCCTTCGCCTCGAGGAGGTCGGAGAGCTCCCTCACCTTCCCCTGCGCCTGGGCGACCGCCATCCCGTACCCGGGCGCGATCACGACCTGATTCGCGTACGCCATCAGGACCGCGGCGTCCTCGACCTCGATCGGCTTCATCGTGCCCTGGACCGTGACGCCCGTCTCCTCGGTCGCGCCGAACGCACCGAAGACGACGTTCGAGATCGACCGGTTCATCGCCCGCGCCATGAGCACGGTCAGGAGCGAGCCGGCCGCGCCGACGAGCACGCCCGCGATCACCATCGCGTAGCCCGCGTCGCCAAGCGGGCCGTTGACGAGCGCGAAGCCGTCGAGCGCGACCGCGATCCCCGTGAGGGCGTTGAACATGCTGATCACGACCGGCATGTCGGCGCCGCCGATCGGGAGCGTCAGCAGGATCCCGTAGAGGAGGAGCAGGAGGAAGAACGGCAGGAGGAAGATCGTCTCGACGCGCACGACGGAGTAGACGCCGAAGGCGACGCCGACGACCAGGATCGCGAGGTTCACCGGCTGGCGGGCCGGGAGCACGATCGGCTTCTGGCGCATCCAGCCCTGGAGCTTCAGGAACGCGATGACGCTCCCCGCGATCGAGATCGACCCGATCACCGCCCCCGCGACGCTGAGGCCGGCGTCGGCGGGGTTATTCAGCGACGAGAGCAGGACGACGCCCGCGATCGCGGCCGCCGCGCCGCCGCCCATCCCGTTGAAGACGGCGACCATCTGGGGCATCGCCGTCATCTGGACGACCCGGGCCCAGTAGTAGCCGATCCCGCCGCCGACGATGACGCCGACGGCGATCAGGAGGAAGTTCGAGAGGCCGGGGCTGAAGAACGTCGCGACGACCGCGGCGAGCATCGCCGCGCCGGCGTAGACGATCCCGCGCCGGGCCGTCTCGGGCGAGCTCATCGCCTTGAGGCCGAGGATGAAGGCGAGGACCGCGACGACGTAGACCGCGTCGATGACGGTGCCGACCCACGCGGTCACGGAGGGCCCTCCTTCCGCTTCGTCCGGTCGAACATCGCGAGGATCCGCTCCGTGACGGCGTAGCCGCCCGTCACGTTCATCGCGCCCATGATCACGGCCACGAGGCCGATCGCCTGCTCGAGCGGGGTCTGCGCGATGCCGAGGGCGACGATCGCGCCGACGAGCACGATCCCGTGGATGAAGTTCGAGCCGCTCATGAGCGGCGTGTGGAGGAGGACCGGCACGCGGCCGATCACCTCGTAGCCGGTGAACGCGGCGAGGATCGCGATGAAGAGCGCCGTCCAGAGGTCCGCGGCCATCTACTTCGCCCCCGCGAGGAGGTCGGCCGTCGGCTTGTGGGTCACCGCTCCGTCCGCGGTGAGCCGGCTCGCGACGAGGATCTCGTCCGTGAAGCTCCCGACGAGGTTGCCGGACTTATCGACAAGGAGCGTGAGGAACGCCTCGAGGTTCTTCGCGAACATCAGGCTCGCGTGGAACGGGATCTCGCCGGGGAGGTTGAGCGGGCCGACGATCTGGACCCCGCCCGCGTCGACGCGCTCCCCCGGCTTCGTGAGCTCGCAGTTCCCCCCGCTCTCGGCCGCGAGGTCGACGATTACCGCACCGGGGCGCATCCGCGCGACCATCTCCTTCCGAACGAGGAGCGGGGCGCGGCGACCGGGCACGTTCGCCGTCGTGATCACGACGTCCGCGTCGCCGATCGCCTTCGCGAGCATCTCCGCTTCCTGCTTCTTCTCCTCGTCCGTGAGCTCGCGGGCGTAGCCGCCCTGGCCCTCGGCATTGATCTGGAGCTCGAGGAACTTCGCGCCGAGGCTGCGGACCTGCTCGCCCGCCGCGCGCCGGACGTCGTACGCCTCGACGAGGGCGCCGAGCCGCTTCGACGTCGCGATCGCCATGAGACCCGCGACGCCGGCCCCGAGGATCAGCACCTTCGCGGGGCGGATCGTCCCGGCGGCGGTCGTGAGCATCGGCAGGAACTTCGGGCAGAGCTCGGC
>JASHVA010000198.1 GCA_030039715.1 Thermoplasmata archaeon
GCGAGCACGCCGAGCGGGGGTGCCGAGGCCGGGTTTGACGAGGTCTGACCGTAGACGCTGGCAAGGCCGAGCCCGCGCGCGACCCCGCTGTCGGTCGCCACCGGCGATGTCGGTACAGCTCCGGCCGTGGCGATCGACATGACGAACGGCAGAGCCAACGCGCCCGCAATCACGAGTACCGCCAACGCCACGGGAACGATCTGACGGTGCGGAGCGTCGGCGGACGCGGGCATGGGCCGCGGCTAGTCCCGCCCCTCTATAAATGCTCCCGTAGCGGAAGGCGCGGTCGTCGTGTCTCGAGGGCGAATCCGGGACGACGCACCGCGTCCGCCCTTCCGAAGATATGCCCGAGCGGCATTTCCAACTCGTGACGGGTCGCCGAAGGTCGTCTCGTCGTCAGTTCTTCTCGGCGCGGAGCCGGCTCTTCCGCTGGGTCGGAGGTCTCCGCCGGCTCAGGATCACCAGGATGGCCACGATGGCGAGGACCACCGCGCCGAGATTCGCCAAGACGATCAACCCATCGTCGAACGAGAACGAGGGGGCCGGTGTCGTTGGGAGGTTCGGCAGAGTCGTGGCGTTGACCGACGCGGACGGCGCAGAGGACCACGTCGAATTCCAGGCCTCGACCTCGAAGTAGTACGTCGTGTTGGGGTCCAGGCCCGACACGTCGTAGAACGTTTGCTCACCGACAGAGAGCCGGTCCGACAGGTCAAAGGCCGTCGTGCCCGTCAACAGCGTGTAGTTCGTTACGATGCCGGTGGGCGCGTTCCAACTCAGTTGGATGTGCGTCGTATCGATAGCCGACGTGACCAACCCGGACGGCGTTCCCGGAGCGTAATCGGGCGTGATCACGACGATCGAGGACGATACGGACGAGTGGAAGGAGCCGTTCCAGGCCTCCACCCCCAGCGTGTAGGCGGTGCCGGGCGTCAGATTCTCGATCGAGATCTCGGTCTCGAGCCCGGCCGAGTAGTTCTCGCTCTGCGCGTTCGAGGAGGGCTGCACGAGCACGGTGTAATTCGTGACCGGACCCGAGGACGGGTACCACGAAGCCTGGAGCTCGGTGGGGCTCGGCGCGGAGCCGGCCAGTCCCGCGGGCGTTGTCGGAACGAAATCCGGCAGATCGTTGAAGATCCCGCTGAGCCCCGTCACGGTCGCCCCCAGGTCCTGGAAGCCGGGGGACCCCACGATGTCGAACAGGACCAGATCCGGAGGTGAATCGTTCCCCAGCGAGTCGTACGACAGATTCGAAAAGCTGGACGAGGGCGAGATCGCCACGTTCGGTGCGCTCAGCAGGTAGCCTCGGGTTTCGTTGGCGATCGCGACCGAGTCCGACACCCAGAGATTCGAGCCGACCGTCAGTTCGAAGGGGTCGGTCTTGCCGGTCCCCTGAGGGAACGTGAACGAGTCCCCGGCAACGACCGAGCTGAGTCCGCCGAGCGGGGTGCCATATGCCACCACCGGGGGATTGATGGTATCGCGGCCGTCCTGCGTCGGGCTCCACTCGACCGAGTTGTTCCGGAAGACGGCCGGCAGAGAGTTGATCCCGCCGACGAACGTGGAGTTCTCGACGTCCACCATGTTCCTCCCGTTCAGGACGGAGCCGACGAAGTGGTCGTCATTCCATCGCAGGTCGCTGAAATCGCTCCCACCGTTGGAGGAGCCGTTGTTGACCGAGATGCCCAACGCCGCCGGGCCGCCCGTGCCGTCCACGTCCACGGTCACGTTTTGAAACAGCGTACCTCCCCACGAACCGGCGGGGACGCCCGACCCTCCCGTGTTCGTCGACTCGATGCTCGGGTCGATCAAGATCGTGCCGGAGATGGCCACATTTTGGACCGTGCACCCGACGGAAGGCGCCACCTCGTACTCGAAATCCCCGCTCCCCGTGATGTTCTCCTCGGTGCAGTTCGTGACGTCCCCGGTGTTGAGGAAGTTCGGTCCACCCGCGATGAACGTGTGGTTCGACGAGGGCCAGGAGTAGTTGCCCGAGACCAGGTCGTCGATCACGTAATCCTGCGCCGGGTGGGTGTATCCGTCGATGTGGAGGCCGTTCGGCGTGCCGCTCGGACCGTAAAACCCGTCAAGGTCGATGTTCGAGTACACGTGATGCTGGCCGCCTCCCGAGTCCATGATCAAGGAACCCGACCAGTCCTCGCCTTCGCTCGTGGCCTGAGCGTCGACGGTGAGGTCACAGAGCTCGAGATTGTCGAGGGGTCCCCCGGTCTCGATCAGCGCGCCGGGGACCCCGTCCATGGGTCCCCCCGTCGTCTGGTTGAAAAGCCCCACCAAGCTGCCATTGTCGGCCGTGAAGTTGCCGATCGGATCGGGAGGTGCACTGAGGACCGTGAGACCCTCGCCCGCACCCTGGATCGACACGTTGCCGTACGTCCGCAAAAAGAGCGTTTCGTTCAGTTGGTAGGTCCCCGCCTCCAACAGTAGCGTACCGCCTCCTTCCGCGCCGAGAGTATCGTAAGCCGACAGTAGCGCCGGCTCGACATTCCCGCTCTGCGGGACGACAGTGATCGTCTGCGAGCCTTGAGTGCAGTTGGATGGGTCCGGTGGAAGGTTCGCCTTGCGCCCGGAGTCCGCGGAGGCGAGCGGGGCGCCGCTGTCCAGATGTGCAAGGACAAGACCGTTCGGCGCCCCCGTCGCTGGACTCGCCGAAACGGTCGAGGCGACGACCGGTAGGACGAACGCCGCCGCGACAAGCGCTGCAATGATTATCGGGCCGCATTGCGCCCGACTAAGCCGGACCGTCATGCTGGGCGAGAGAGAAAGTACGTATTGATGCGTACGTGAGTGTATTTGAGCCTTGTGACGCGCGATCCCCGCGTCGTCGGCGTAGGCGCGACGATTCGAACGACGACCCGGAGCTTCCCATCCGGGACCGCCGGGTCCCATCCCGGCCGCCGTTCCGCGCTCGACACTTGTGGGAAAACATTCGCCGTCCCTCCCCGGGGCGTCGTCCTACAAAAAGACGCGTCCATCTCTCCTCGGTGGAGGAGGCCGCGAGGGACTCGAGCCGGCGCCCGCTTTCGGCCATAGGGAGCGGCACGGGCGCACCGGCGTTCGACCGCAGTCTTGACTTCAGGCCCCGAGGGGCTCGAACGGCTGACTCAGTCGGTGCGATTGTCGCAGACCAGATTCCCTGCAAAGTGCCGGATCTCCGACTCGTCACGGACTCGGATCGACTGCTCGGGGGAGCTTTCTCGAATGGCCGCGATTCGGCGAAAATGGGAGTTCAGGAACCCCCACAGGCGGGAACTGGAATACCGCCAGGTCCATTCGACAAAGAGACGGAGGTCAGGGCGCTGTTCGAGCATGTTCCCAAACCCTTCCAGCACGAGCAGCTCGGCCCCCTCTGCGTCGACCTTGACACAGTCGATGTGGCAGTCTCCCAGGACCGAGTCGGCTCGTTCCACGCGCACTTCGATCGAGCTTTTCCCTTGCTGAGTGAAGCTCGAGCGACTGTTCAGGTACCGCGAGAGAAACAACGGACGTCGGCCGGCGACTGCGCCCAGGGCGAAAGGGAACAGCTCAACGTTCGATCGTCCCCCGTTCAGGGCTACGTTCTCTCGGAGACGGACGAATGCATCTGGGTTCGGTTCGAACGCCCAGACGTGTCCCGCCGGCCCGACCAGTGACATGGCGAGCAGCGTGAAGTAGCCGATGTTTGCCCCTACATCTACGAACCCGACGCCGTCGTGGAGCTCCCTGCGGAGGAGGTGCGAAGTCCCGGGCTCGTACCCCCCGCCTTCGACCAGATCGCAGAACATGCGGAGATCTTGGGAGTTTCGAAGGTCGAACGCGAAATCGATCCCCTCGTGCTTCAGGCTGACTCGTTCCCCCCACCGACGAATGGCCTCGCGCTGGGCTCGCTGAGAGAAGAGCGCGAGGATCGCCTCGTGCGCCTCGCGGGCGGGCGGGAAACGAGCTGAGTAGTACGCGAGCGCCGGCATCATGCGCTCGAGCCAGGCGTTGAAGCCTACCCGGGGCGGTCGATGGCCGGGAGCGACCTCCATGCGGACCTCCGATGGGGGCGAGGGGATGCCGTAGCCGGTGTATGAACCCAGCGATTTTGCCCCCGAGGCCCGCAAGTCGCGCCGGCACGGAAGTCTCAGATTCTGCCGGTCCGTGAGTCAGGAACCGTGCCACCGGGCATGCTGAGTCTGGCCCGGCGAACCCAGGTCGGGCCAGTTGCTCCGCCGGTGTCGGCCGCTGTCCCAAACGCGCGAGACTGGTTCGAACGGTCCAGTTCTTGCGCACGAGGATTTAAGAGCCCACCGAGAATCCGGGCAATTAGCCGGTTCGGGACCGGCGACCGGGAGCACTGCGGGCGATGCGAATGCAGCGTTGGGTGGGGCTGGGCGTAGCGATCGTGGTCGTTGCCGCGGTGACGGTGAGCTTGTTTCCCTCGGCGACCGCGGGGCTCGCCTCGCTGGTCGGGGCGCCCAAGACCCTCGACTCCACTGGCGCCAGCGAGCCGAATTGGAATGCCGGCAATCTCTGCTACGCGTACGGGATCGGCACCACAAAGGTGCTGTGCGTCAGCACGATCTCCAACGCGCGTGAGCCGCTGACTTACAACTTCTCTGCGGGAGAGCTCCTCGGCGGTACCGTCAACGTCTGGATCTATGGCTCGAACGACTGCGTCTACCTGAACTTCCACAGCTTCTACACGACCATCAATATCCACCTCCTCGGGACCGGCTACGCCTGCAAGACCCCGAAGAGCTCGGGCGGTGGTGGCGGAGGGAACGGGTGGGATCCCGCGGTGAACCTCTACCAGCAGCCGAGTTGTTCGTCGTCGCCCGGCTTCACATGGACTCTCGGGGTGCTTTGGAACAACCAGCAGACGAGCTGCGCCCCAGGGATCAACATCGCCGTGAACTCGGAGGGCGACGTGGTCAACCTGATCCAGTTCGGCTCCCCGTGCCAGACGATCGGCGACTACACCGCGAACGTCACTGTCTACGGGACGACGACGGTCGTGCACGATTATCAGAACGGCAACAATCTGCACACGACAGTAACGTACATCGGCACGACCGCCGGATTTGCAACGTGCCCATCCGGCATCACGGTCGGCCGAGTCTCGTGGACCGTCAAGTCGTACGGCAACAAGAACGAGTTCAGCACGATCTTCGTTGACGGGACCAACGTCGCCCACGCGCCCCCGAACCAGTCGTTCAAAACGCAGCCACTGGGTCCTCCCGACGGTGTCAGCTACGGCTTCGGAAACCTCTACGGGAGCGAGACGACTCAAGTGACGCCGGCCGGATCCTGCCAGTACATCGCGGCATAGACCCGGCGCGACAACAGGCAACTCCCGCGCTGCGCGCGACTTCGCCCGACGCGGTTTGGGTGCCCCCGCACCACGGGTCATAGACCGATTGGATCGCGCGCGGACGAACCACGCTGTCGTGCAATCGGACCGAGAGTGAGACTTAGCCGAACTCTCCGAGGACATCCCCTCGGTGCCGCAGCCCGAGTCTGCGGACGCGTCCTGCGCCCAATCGAACCGCGCGCCCGCAGAATCGGCCGCGGCGAGCCGTCCCCGGCGGAGTGAGGGATCCGAGTTGCCGGGAGGTGCGGAAGAGTGCCATGCGTAGCCAATCTTTATAACATGACAAGCAGTCGAGGTCGACGTCAACCTCACCGGTAACGGGGTCGGATAGAGGTAAAACTCGCATGAGCGCGTTGAAATGGCTCGGATTGGGAGCGGTCGCAGCGTTGGTTCTCGCGGCCGTGGTTGTGGCTGTTCCTCTCACTTTGGCGGGTAACGGTTCTCCTGCGGCGGCCGTCCCTTCGACCTCGGCGTCGGATCCCGCGTGGGGGGCAGGGAACCTTTGCACATCGAGCCTCGGCGACCCGGCTGCAGACTTCACCTGTGTGAGCACTCAATCGTTCTCGACACTCTGGCTGAACCTCAGTTCGTACGAGACCGAGCACGTCACGGAAACGATTCTGATCGTGGGCAGCTTCGACTGCATCAACCTGAATTTCCACAGCTTCTACTCGACGATCGTGATCAATCTCGAGGGTAGCTCGTACTCTTGCCCCGCGATCGGAGACTCGAACCTACCGAGTCCGGGCCTCAACATCGCGATCAACTCGGAAGGCGACTCTTTGACGATCAACCAGTTGGGGAGCTACTACTCCAGCAACGTGGTGGTCTACGGGACCACGACCTTCGTGAGCGCCGTCCAATACGGTAGCCACGACACGACGACGGTGACCTACGTCGGCACCACCGCCGGGTTCGCGACGTGCCCCTCCGGGATCGTCTACCAGCGCGAGAAGTGGAGCGAGGTCTCGTTCGGGTCCGTCAACACGTTCAACACGATCTTCGTGGACGGATCGAACGTAGCGCACCCGCCGGCGGACATCCTCTACACGACCACTCCGCTTGCCCCTCCTGATGGACTCGCATTCGGGACGTTCGACTCCTACGGAGTCGAGGTCACCACGACGTCGACTCCGCCCGCGGGGACTTGCTCGTATCTGTAGGAACGCCCCGCGCTCCATACTCGGCGTGAGAACCCTTTCACTTGTCTTCGCGCGTCGATTCTTCCATAGCCCTCCTGCGCAGTGGCCTCAGAGGCGGCTCGCCTCCCCCGCGCTCGGCGGCGGGGGCCCAGGCTTGACACCTCGGGGAGCCGGTCCGAATAGACCTTTAAGCGGGGCCGGGGTCCCCTATTCGTACCGGTGTCCGACCCGCCGCGACTAGCTCGCCTGTTTGGGTTCGGCCCCGGACAAGTCAAGGTCGGTCCGCTCTCAGTCCGCCAGTGGGTCTGGGTATTCGCGGTCGTGTCGGTGGTCGTCCAAGTTTTTCTCTCCTACCTCGCGACGGCCGAGTTCCGGCAGGGGGCGTACGACCTTGGAATCACGGTGCAAGGGCTCTCCAACGTCGGAGCCGGGCGCTTTTTTTGGTCGACCGGCAACCATTTGCATCACGGTACGGTTTCCCTGCTGAACAGCCACTTTTCCTGGGTCTACTTTGTTGTCTACCCGGTGTACGTCGCGATCCCGGGAATCTTCACCCTCTTCGTCGTGCAGGCCGTTGCGATCGGCGTTGCCGCGGTGCCTCTCGAGGCGTTGGCGACGCAGACCTCCGGATCGCCTCGACGGGGCATGCTTGTCGCCGGACTGTATGCACTGTGGGCCCCGATGTACGCCGGTATGCCGAACTCCTTCCATCTCGAAGCCTTTCTCCCGGTGCTGTTCTTTGCCCTCGTGCTGGTCTGGATCCGTCGCCAGTATGTGCTCGGACTGGCGCTCGCCGCCCTCGCCGGCTTCACCATTGACGTCGCGCCGATCTTGACGGCGCTCCTCGCCATCGTCTTCCTCACGCTACCGCTCCAGGAGGCCTACCGCGGCTCGCGCGTTCGACCGCCGCCGACCGAGTCGATGGCGGTGACGAAGGCGGGCCTCCCCTCTCCGGTTAGGGACTTTTTGCGATCCCCACTGGTACAAGCGTGCGTCGCGCTGTTCGTGCTGTCGGTCGTGGTTTTTCTCGCGATGCGTCTTCTCGAAGCGAACCTGACGAATTGGCTAGGAATTCCGGGCAGCTCGCTGGGAGTCTTCCGCAACCCGGGGTCGGCGCTCTCGAATCTGAGCATACATCTGGGGCAGAAAGTGGAGTTTTGGATCCTGATGGGCGCGACCGTCGGCTTTCTGCCGCTCCTCTACCCGAGAATCCTGATCGTTCTCGTGCCCTGGATGGGGTATACGGCGCTGCAGGCCGGAAACGGATGGTTCTCGCTGCCCTCGCATTATGTCGCCATCGCCGCGGTCCCCCTCTTCTTGGGCATCGCGCTGGGTATCCGCGGGCTCCCATTACCCGCCTGGCTTCTTCGGGAGCCTTCACCAAGAGCGGACGCCGGCGAGCTCCCAGAGTCCAGCGGCAGGTCGGGTCCTTGGAACGAGACCGCCCCCAGCGGTTCGGGCATCGGACCACGGGCTTGGCGCAGACGCCGTCCGATCGCGGGATCCACCGGGCGGGCGGTCCGACCGTGGACCGGGAACGGCAGCGCGGGGGGATCTTCAAGTCGGCGAGCTCGCAAGAATCGGGTGGCCACGGCGTGCGGAATCCTCGTGCTGGCGGTGATCGCGACCAACGTGGCGATCTCCCCGGTTAACTTCGCGACGAACGGGCTGCTCGCCTCGACCGGGAACCGGCTGTTTGTATCCTCCGCGAGCCCGTACGGCCTGACGCCGTTCCCGGCGGCGGGCTACGAGTACGTCGAATCCTTGGCCGCCGAGCTACCCTCCCAAGCGTTCGTGTTGGTCCAGGGGCCACTGTTCCCGCTCGTCGCGCACGACCCCAACGCGTACATTTTCGCGAGTCTCCAATCGCAAGGATATGTGGAGCGCGAACCGTTCAACAACTCCACCCCTCCGGAGTTCGTCTTTGCGACCATCCCCGGGACCTTCCAATTCGATCAATTGGTCGCGAACCTGTCGACGTGGGTTTGGGACACTTCCGTCTATGGTCTCGTCGGTTGGGTTCAGACGACGCCGATCGGGAGCGTCTTTCTCTTTGAGAAGGGGTATGCCGGCCCCACTCAGATATTCGGACCCATCGCGCCCCCTACGATCCGATTCTCACCGGGAAACTATCTGGTCAAAGGCGCGAGCGGCCACTGGCGTCGGATCGACAACGCAGCGAAGGTTCCGATTATAGTGGTCTCGAGTTCGGCCGGCCAGAGCGGCGAACTTTGGTCGGTCTCGCAATCGAGCCTCGTCCTACCTGCTGGGGCGTACAATCTGACCATCGAGATGCGGACCGATGGGTCCGCAGCCAACTGCTCCGAGGTTCCGGCCAGCGCGGTCGTGCTCGATATCTCGGGCAACTCGTCGGGCCACCCGTCGATCATCAACTCGTCGATTCCGTACTTCCGGGCCTCCTGTGGGGCTTGGGTCCAGGTAAGCCTTCCGTTCACCCTCGACCAGCCCGCTTCCTTCGTGGCGTTCGCTGGTACCCGCCCGGTGCTGCCGCCCCTTCCGATACAGGTGGCCGTTGCCCAGGTTTCGATCGTGCCCGCGGCGAGCCCGACGCCGTAACAGAAGGCGTTCCCGAGGTGGGCGATGGATCGCCGGATCCTCAGAGTACGCCTCAAGATTCATCCGAGGCTCCCGTGACCCGATTCGCCCGGCTCCCCGAGTCGCTTCAAACCGCGACACGCGGACATCCCCGTGGTGGTGGCGGCAAGTCCCGGGCCCGGTCGCGGAGCCCTGAGCGCGACTCCCGCCTCACGCTCCCGAGCCCCGCCTCGGAGACCGGTGGTCCGAACCACCGAGGTCCCGCCCTCGAGGTCGTCATAGATTTCGACGGGACGCTGGTCGAACCGAATGTCGCCATCTTGCTCGTGGAAGAGTTCGCCGAGGACGGGGAGGCCGTGGCGCACGAGATCGACCGCAGACTGCACGAGGGTACTATCACGCTCCGGGACGCGTGGCGGCGCCAGGCCGCCCTTCTCCCCGCCGACCGGCTCCCCGAGATGCGAGCCTTCGTCCGGGCGCGTGTCCCGTTGCGATCCGGCGCTCGTGGGCTCCTCGAGCTTCTGGGCCGCTATCGTGTGCCGGTGACGATCGTCTCGGGAGGTCTCGAATTCTACATCCGAGAGGTGCTCGACCGTGAACGCCTCGAGCTTCCGGTGCGCTCCGATCGCCTCCACGTTCTCCCGAACGGCCGCGTCGAAGTCACGCACCCGTTCGAGCATCCGACGTGCCGGCTGTGCGGAATCTGCAAGGCACAGCTCACCGGGTCGTCCGATAACGGAGTCCGCACGGTCTTCATCGCGGACGGATCCACCGACCGATACGGGGCCGAGACGGCGGAGATTGTGTTCGCGAGAGGGAGGCTCCTGGACTATTGCCGAACGCACGGGATTCCGCACTGGCCCTTCGCGGACGATTTCGAGCCCGTGACGCGGCGGATGGCGCAATGGCTGAACGGGGGTCGCGAGCTACCGCGACCTCGTCCGAGAGGACTTGCCGGGTCCGCGTGCCCGATCTCGGCGGAGCTCCTCCGACGAGTCGCTCCGAGCGAGGTCCGTTGAGGCCTGCGACTGGGCCCTGACCCCGCTCTCGCTCGGAGAGCTGCCCTCCTGCAGACGACGGAGCGACGAGGGACGAATCTAGATATAGTTCGGAATGCGCACGAATACGTAGTGTACCGCTTCTGGACCAAATACGATAATCGCGCTCGCGGGGCACCCATCGAGAGCCCCGCACGGATGGGATGGCTCGTCCGTCCACGCGCGGGCCCTCACCCCCCGGTGGGTGGCCTGGTCCTTGCCGACCCAGGTCTTCCGCGGACGGACCCATGACGTCCGCGGGAGTCGGCGCGGGCCGAACCCCGGGAGCCGACGAGCTGCGTCTGCTCGGGATGTCCGGTCCCGAGGCACGAATGTTCCGTGCGTTATGCGACGGTCCACGCCGCGCGCGGGAAGCGGCGACGATCGCGAATTTGCAGCGAGCTACGGCCTATCGAGTGCTCGCCCGGCTCCTAGAAAGAGGGCTCGTGACGGGGGACGGGAGACCCACCCAGCGATTCGTTGCTGTCCAGCCCGCGGAGCTGTTTCGCCGCTTGGAGCTGTTTTACCGCGAGGAAGCGGAGATCCCGGGCTCGTTGGCGGACTCGCTCGGCCCCGCGGGTCGTTGGGCCGTCCCGGGCGAAGCTCTGCGCGGCGGGTCGAGCCGGCCGCGCATACTCTCTCAGGAACGGGGGAGAGCCCATCCAGTGTTCTCGGAACTCGCTTCCGCAAAACGGTCGGTGGATGCGGTCGTGCGGCCGCTGGCGACGCCGTTTGCGTACCGGGCCGAGCTCGAGCGGACGCTGGGGCAACTCGCGAGATCGGGCATTCACGTCCGAATCCTTACCGACGCGACGCCGGCGGACGAGCGGTTCCGCGAGGGAGTGGTACGAAGTGCGGTCGGCGGCCCCGACTCGCTCGAGCTGAGGCATTACAGCCCGATCGTTTCCCAGTTCTACTCCATCGATCGGGAGAAGGTCGTCCGGATTCCGACCATCCATGCGTCCGGCCGTCTTCCGCCCTTTGGTGTCGCGACCGAGGGCAGGGTACGCATCCGTCCCCTTATCGAGCGATTCGAGACTCTTTGGAACGATGCCACCAGAGTGCCGTCCCCAGTAGGGTCGGATGCGACGCAGGGGCGCCGCAGTTCCGGACGACCGGGTGCACGAAGCTCGGAGGGCGTCGGCCGTCCCGGGCGTAGGCTGCGGGATTCTGGGTAAGCCGAGCGAGTTCGGTGTTCGAAACGACGGCTCTCAGTCCCAACCTGTTCGGGAGTCTTGCATTCGATCGGTCTTCGAGACAGACCGGCGTCGATCGTCGGCGACGTTTTACTCCGAAAACCCGAGAACCCTTATCCACGAGTGACGGGTCCAATCCGCGATGGAAGAGCCCTCTCGCGTCCCCACTCCCGTCCCAGCCAGCGAAGCCGGCGTTTCGATCGTCTTGGCCACACTGAACGAGCGGGAAAATCTTCCGCCACTGATCGAACGCATCCGTTCGCAACCGCTGTCCCGGTACGAGATTGTCGTGGTGGACGATGGAAGCACCGACGGGACGCGCGAGTACCTTCGGGCGGAGTCCCGACGCGACCCGAGGGTACGGCCGATATTCCACGACGGGAAGCAGACCACCCTTCGAGCCCAATGTCAGGGGATCGAGTCGACCACGTTCCCGCGCGTCGTGATCATGGATGCGGACCTTCAGCACCCGCCCGAACTGCTCGGATCGATGATCGCGCGCTTGGACTCGGGGGCGCAATTGGTTGTGGCCAGTCGATACGCGCCCGGCGGGACGGCCGGTCCCCGGACCGCGTACCGGTGGCTACTCTCCCGCGGCGCCGAGTCGCTCGCGAAGCTGTTGGTCCCTCCCGTCCGCAGCGTGTCGGACCCGGTCTCGGGATACTTCGCGTTCCGACGGGAGGTCTGGGTGCCCCTCGACCCCACGTATCGGGGCTACAAGCTCCTCATCTTCCTGCTGGTGATGGCGGAAGGGCGGTCGGTCGCAGAGGTTCCGTTTCGGTTCGCTCCCCGTCCCGAAGGGGAGAGCAAGGTCGCGCACGGAGTCGGGTTCATCCGAATCTTCCTCGGCGAACTTCGACGGGCGCGCTGGCTACGAGCGTCGCTGGCCCCACATCCAAAACTATCCGAAGCCGGTTCGGAAAGTGACCCAAAACCGCTCTGAGCGATCGTGCGGCATCGTGCCCAGCGCCGGCACGTTTCTGGGAGGCGGCTCGAAGGCCGCCTAACGATTCCGCGCCCCAGGAGAACGGCGCACCCAGAGAGCCGCAGCGATCAAGCTCGCGGCTCCTCCCAGCAGAATGATCCACCCGGTCAGCCCTCCGCTCGAAAAAAGCTCCGGGAGGCTGACGTTCACTTTCACGGTGGTCTCCGCTTGGTTGCCGAAGCGGTCGGTCACGAGCACCGAAATCGTGTAAGCTCCTGAGCCGCTCGGGGCGCACGAGATACTGGCGAGGTTTCCCCCGAAGCATCCCGGAGGCAGATTCGACCAAGCGTAGACGTACGTAGGGAATCCTCCGTACGCCACTGCGTCCAGCACGAGCGCATCTCCCACGCTCAACGACCCCGGAGTCGCAGAAAGACTCACGGAGACCGGCGGCGCGGCCTGCACGGGCTGGTACCGTGCGGAAGCAAATTCGCCGAAAGAGTCGTTAACGAAGACGTAGGCGATGTAGGTGCCAACCGAAGAATACGTGTGTGTCACCGGGTTGCCGGAGCCGTTCGTTCCGTCGCCGAACAGCCAAGAGAACTGGAAAGGCGGAGTTCCGCCGACGGTGGTCGCGACGTACGTGATCGTTACCGGCACGATTCCGAGGTTTCTCCCGTCACCGACCGAGACCGAGAGGCGTTGGTTCACTTGGACGGCCGTTGCGTTCGAGGTGACGTTCGCTCCCGCCCCGTCGACCACTTGGACCGTGACCGAGTAGGTGGTCGAACTCGAGATCGGATTCTCCGGGTGGCACGTGAGCTTGGAGGCGTTGACGCTGGTGCAGCCCGCCGGCAGGCCGAGCCAGGTGATGTTGTAGCCTCCCGAGCCACCCGAGATCGTCACATTGAGTCCCAGCGGCTCTCCCGCGTCGACGACCGGAGGATTGGCAACCGGCGTGCCGACCGTCAGAGTCGAGCCCGCGGTGACCCGTCCACCGAGGGCGGAGAGAATCGGTGCCTCGAGGGATGGCGCGGGGCCTGTGAGCCCGAAGGAACCATGCATGAACGCTACCGAGGCGGGAGTGGATCCCGGACCGAGGCAGCTCGCAACGACCAGGACCGCGAGAGCCGCCGCCAACAGGGCTAGACGAGAAGTTCGCCTTTCTCGCCGCATGCCTGTCTTCCCACCCCCCCCTCCAGAACGATAGGACTGCATCTCGGAAAGAGGTTTTCCGGGTCCGGCCCACCGCAACGAGTCGCGGGGGCAGCGGAGCGATCACCGCCGTACGGGCCGGCGCCCCCGAGCTCATATAGGGTGCTCACCCTCGGACGCCACCCCCGGGCGATGAGAGTGGTCGTCTTCGGAGCTTCCGGCATGATCGGGAGTCGGGTCGTGAATGAGCTCGTCCATCGAGGTCACTCAGTGAAAGTGGTAGCTCACGCCGGGTCCAACCGCACTGCTGTCCGCCCACCACTGATCGCCGTCGCCGCTGAGGCGACGAATCCTACCAGTGTCGCCGAGGCGGTGCGAGGGGCCGATGCCGTGATCTCGGCCATCGGTCCTGGACGCGGCCAGAGCCCGAACGTGGTCGTAGGCGGGGCCCGCGGTCTCTTGCAGGGACTCCGAACCGCCGAGGTGCGCCGCCTCATCGTGGTCGGCGGGGCCGGCAGCTTGGAGGTGAGGACCGGTGTTCGGCTCGCGGACACGCCCGAGTTTCCCGAGGCCTGGCGGCCGGTCGCCGATGCCCATCGGGAGGCGCTCGAGGTGTTCCGCGGCGAGCCCGAGCTTGAATGGACCGTGGTGTCACCGGCGGCGATCATAGAACCGGGCGCCCGAACGGGCCGGTACCGGGCCGGCGGCGAGCAGCTCATGGTCGATTCGAAGGGCGAGAGCCGAATCTCCGCGGAAGATTTTGCCGTGGCGATTGCGGACGAGCTCGAGACCCCCCGACACGTGCGCCGGCGGTTTTCCGTCGTAGGGTCGGCATGAGCGCCACCGCATCCCACGAGCGGTGGTCCATCGCCTGCTCGGAGCTCGGGAACTCCTGCGAATGGAGGGTTCGCACCGGATCCGAGACGGAGACCGAACGGCGCGCGCTCGAGCATTTTCGCTGCGCACATCCCGACGCCGCGGCCGGGCCGGAGCTCATCGGTCGGGTGCGGTCCGCGATCCGGCGCTCGTGAGCCGACGAGCCCCTGCACCCTGGTTGGCCGCCGGTGGGGGAGAGCCCAAACGGGCGGTGGGCAACGTCAACGGTTCTTGAGGGCAATCTTTTTCTCGGGACCCCCAGTCCCCTCGGCGAGCCGGTTCTGACGTCATGCCGACCTACGTGTCTCCGGAGAAGTGCAAGGGGTGCATGCAGTGCGTCAACATCTGTCCGTCCGACATCATGCACATCGATCCGGTCGAGGGCCGCGCCTACAATATCGAGCCCTCGATGTGCTGGGAGTGCTTCGCGTGCGTGAAGGCGTGCCCTGAGGGTGCGATCGACGTACGCGGGTACGCGGACTTCGCCCCCCTGGGCCACCGGGTCGTTCCGAACCGGACCCCCGATCGTATCTACTGGACCATCCGGATGCGCGACGGCTCGACCAAGGAGTTCTCATTTCCCGTGCGGCGCGGTAAGTGGGGGTCGATCGCATCGCCGGCGAACGAGCCGGCGCCGGACGCGGAGGCCGTCCAGAGCCAACTCCTCTCCTTCGAACCCGACTACCTTGCGGTAGAGGTCCTCCCGACGATCGCATCGAGCGCTCCGACCTAGGCTCCGGCGAGGGCGCGATGGAGGACGGAGTCCGTTCGGCACCTCAGGTCGTTGACTGTGACGTCCTGATCGTCGGAGGCGGCTTTGCTGGGTGTGGCGCGGCGTTCGAGGCGCGGTACTGGGGTCGCGACCTCAAGATCGTTCTCGTCGAGAAAGCAGCGATCGAGCGTAGCGGCGCCGTGGCTCAGGGCCTGAGCGCGATCAACTGCTACATGGGAATGCGCTGGGGCGAGAATCGCCCCGAGGACTTCGTCAAGTACGTCCGCAATGACCTGATGGGGCTCTCCCGTGAGGACCTCGTCTACGACGTCGCCCGGCATGTCGACTCCTCCGTGCACCTGTTCGAGGAGTGGGGGCTGCCGATCTTTACCGACCCGAGCGGCAAGTACATCCGCGAGGGCCGCTGGCAGGTGATGATCCACGGCGAGTCGTACAAACCGATCATCGCCGAGGCCGCGCGAGCCGCTGCGAGCCAGGTCGACGAGCACGTGCTCATCACCCACCTCTTGACGAGCGCGGACGACCCGCATCGGGTCGCCGGGGCGGTGGGCTTCTCCGTTCGCGACGGCACGTTCCGGGTCTATCGCGCGCGTGTCGTGATCGTGGCGGCGGGCGGCGCGTCCCATCTCTTCCGGCCGCGCTCCGCGGGGGAGGGATGGGGAAGGACGTGGTATCCCCCCTGGTCGACGGGCTCGGCGTACGCGCTTCTGATCCGCATCGGGGCCGAGATGACCCAGATGGAGAACCGCCTCGTCGTGACGCGATTCAAGGACGGGTACGGACCCGTCGGGGCGTTCTTCCTCTACCTCAAGGCGACCGCGACGAACGCGGCTGGGGAGAACTACGAGGTGGCGCGCCGGCCGGGTCTTCGCGAGCGCGTCGGGGCCTACGCGGACGCGACGCCGCTCCCCACCTGCCTGCGGAACGACCTCATGTTCCGAGAGATCCAGGAGGGCCGTGGACCGATCCTGATGCACACGGAGCGGGTCATCGACTCGCCCGAGAAGGAGACCGTCGCCTGGGAGGCGTTCCTCAACATGACGGTCGGCCAGGCGGTCACGTGGGCCGCCCAGGGGACCGACCCCGGGAAGGATCCGTCCGAGCTGATTCTCTCCGAGCCGTACGTCCTCGGCTCGCACGCAGTCTGCGCCGGGGCGTGGGCGAGCGGACCGGCCGACCTCGCCTCGGGAGAGTACCAGTGGGGATACAACCGGATGACGTCGATCACCGGTCTCTTCGGGGCCGGTGACACGATCGGCGGCTCCGCGCACAAATTCTCGAGCGGCTCATTCACTGAGGGACGGCTGGCGGCGAAGGGCGCCATCCGATTCCTGACGGATCACCCCGAGCGTCCCCCGGTCGCCGATGCGGCCGTCGAGTCGATGCGCTCGACGATCTTTGCCCCGCTCGTTCGGTTCCTGGCGGCGCGTCCGAAGATCACGACGGGGTCGGTCCACCCCGAGCTATTGTTCCCGGACCAAGGGCTCCACCGTCTCGAGAAGATCATGGACGAGTACGGCGGCGGGGTCGGCTCGAACTACACGACCAACGACCATCTCCTCGCCCGCGGGCTCGCCCAGCTGACCCACCTCAAGGAGGACCTGGGAGCGATCGGCGCGGGCGACCTTCACCAGCTCGGGCGAGCCTGGGAGCTCGAGCACCGGGTCTGGACCGCGGAGACCGTGCTCCGGCACACCCGGTTCCGCACCGAGACGCGCTGGCCGGGGTACTATTACCGGTCCGATTTCCCGAAGGTCGACGACGAGCACTGGCACTGCTTCGTGAACTCGGTGTACGACCCGGCGACCCGGGAGTGGAAGCTGTTCACCCGCCCCGTGAGGGCGTTGTTCTAGCGATCCCGCGCTAGAACCGGGCGATGCTCCCCGTGGCGAACGCTCGCCGCTCGAAGTACTCCCAGAGCCCGATCGCGGCGCCGAACGAGATCGCTCCCGCCGCGACCACTGCGGCGTAGTAGAGCGCGATCGTTCCGATCGGGTCTCCGGCGGCCGCCGCCCGGATGGCGTCGAGGCCCCAGGTCAGCGGGAGCCCGTAGCCGATCCACTGGAGCACGGGCGGGAGCTGCGAAGTCGGGAAGTTCACGCCCGAAAGGAGGAGTCCGATAAAGAGGAAGATGTTCGCGAGGATGATCGACGTCCTCAGGTAGAGTGCGACCCCGCCGAGCAGCAACCCGAAGCCGACCATCGCGAACGCGGTCAACGCGATCGCCCCCGCCAGCGCGGGAAGCGAGCCCGGTGCGACCTGGACGCCGAAGAGCGTGACCGCGTAGAAGATGCCGACCGCGACCGTCGCGAAGGAGATCAGGATCGGGAGCAGTCCCCGGCCGAAGTAGAGGGCGAACCGGTTCGCCGGCGTGACGAGGAGATGCTCCATCGTGCCCTGCTGCTTCTCGCTGTCGGTCGTCTGGCACACGGAGAAGACGCTCGAATACGTCACCGTGGCGACGGCGTTTCCGAGCGCCGTGAAGGCGATCTCGGAAGCGCCGCCCCCGCCCACCTGCACGACGAAGGCGAAGAAGACCATCTGGGTCAGCGGGATGATGAAGATCGTTCCGAGGACGAAGTCGATCCGCATGAACCCGAGCGTCGTCCGCGGGGCGATCACGGCGTTCGACCAGAACGTCCGCCAGAACGAGACGCGGTTCGGTTCGACCCGAGCGGAGGCGAGCATGCGACCGTCCGACCC
>JASHVA010000199.1 GCA_030039715.1 Thermoplasmata archaeon
AGTGCCGGCCGAGCGCATCGTCGAGGCGGGCTCGGCGGCCGACGCCATCGCGGCGTTCGACCGGGTCCACCCCCAGGTCGTCTTCCTCGACGTCTCGCTCGGCGACGGGGCGGCCGCGCCGCCGGGCTTCGACATCCTGAGCCGGCCCCGGGCCACGCCGAAGAGCGGCAACGAGGTCGCGCGCCACTTCCGCACGCGGGACCCGAGCGTGACGATCGTCGTCTGCACGGGCAACCCCTCGGACGACCCGCGCGTGCGGGAGCTCGTCCAGGGCGGTGCCTTCCAGGTGCTGCAGAAACCGGTCCGCCAGCCGCAGATCCGCGAAGTGCTCCATCAGATCCGCGACGAGCGCGCGGACTCCGCATCGGCCGCCTAGCGCGGCCGGGGCGGTCCTTTCAGCGGGCGGCGACGCGGGCCCGCAGCGCGGACTCCACCGCGCGGGCCTCCTCCCGGATCGAGCGCACCGTCGCCGGCCAGCTCCCGGCGTCCCCGCGCTCGGCCATCGCTTCGAGCGCGGACCAGCGGCGGGCGAGCCCGAGGGCTCCGACCTGCGCGCAGGCCGACTTCAACGTGTGGGCCCCGTGGGCCACTGCCTCCGCGTCCCCTCGATCGGCGGCGGCTTCGGTGGCGCGCTCGAGCCGGGGCGCTTCCTCGAGGAAGGCGGCGACGAGCGCCGGCAGGAACGAGCGGTCGGCTCCCCCGAGCTCCTCGAGCTGCCGCCAGGTCGTCGCGTCGAGGGGGTCGGTCGACGCCGGCAACGGGGTCTCGAGGGGGTCCTCCGCCGAGGGGCGTCCCCACACGAGGAGGAGGGGACCCCCGGGGCCCGCGACCGAGTGGAGGACCGTGCCCGCCCGGTCCACTTCCGGAGCGGGCGAGCCGCCCTGCCCTCGCACCGCCGCTCCCACCCAGGCGCCGAGCTCGGCGTCCGATACGGGCCGCCCGAGGGCCTCCGCCCGGAACCGCGCGGTCGCCCGAGCCGGCCCGTCCGGCGGCACGACCGCCGCCGACTCTCCGATCGCTTCGGCCGACGCGAGGAACGCGTCGACCCCGGTCGTCCCGCCGGCGAGGAAGCCCTCCAGCCGCTGTCGCTCGATCGCGCGGCGCAAGGTCGCCGTCAGCCGACCCGCCGGAAAGATCCCCTTGACGAGGTAGTCCTGCGCCCCGGCGGCGAACGCGCGGCGGACCCTCTCGGGGTCCTCCGCCCCCGAGAGCACGACCACGGCGACCTCGGGCGCGCTCGCCCGGATCCGCTCGACGCCGTCCGCCCCCCGACTGTCGGGCAGCCCGAGGTCGAGCAGCACCGCGGCGAACCGCTCGCCCCGGAGCTTCTCGATCGCCGCCGCCACGCGGTCGGCCCGAGCGCTCTCGATCTCGCCGCCGGGCTCATGGGCCAGCGCGTAGGAGACGAGCCGGGCATCGCCCGGGTTGTCGTCGACCACCAGGATCCGGCCGACCCCGTCCGACATCGCCGCGAGCCCGCGGGGGTCCGCCTTTACCGGATCGGCAGCTCGACCGTGGAGAACCAGAAGTTCTCGAGCGTCTTCACGACCTGGTGGAACTGCTCGAAGTCGATCGGCTTACGGATGTAGCAGTTCGCGTGGGCGTCGTAGGCGCGGGCGACGTCCTCCTCCGCCTGCGAGCTCGTCATGACGACGACGGGGATCCGCCGCAGCTCCCGGTCCGCCTTCACTTCGCTCAGCACGGCCCGGCCGTCCTTCCGGGGCATGTTGAGGTCGAGGAAGATGAGGTTGGGGCGGAGCGCGCCCGCGTGCTTCCCCCGCTGGTAGAGGTAGTCGAGCGCCTCCACGCCGTCGGGGACCCAGTGGATCTCGTTCAGGATCTTGCTGTCCCGCATCACCTCCTTCACGAGGCGGGCGTCGGCGGGGTTGTCCTCGACGATCAGGATCTGGACCGGACGCGGCGTCGACTCGGACGGCGGCATGGCAGGCCGGAATAGCCGCTTCCGGGCGTAAGTAGGTGCTGGCGGAAGGGCTCGTCCGGGGGCCGCGTCAGACGAGCTCCTTCAGGCGCTCCTCGATGAGGCTCATCGCCTCGACCTTCGACTGCTTCACACGGACGTCCGCCTCCTCCGGACGCGGGACGGGGAGCGTCGGACGCTCGACAGGGAGCGTGAAGAAGAACGTCGTGCCCTCGCCGGGGACTCCCGTGCTCTCGACCCAGAGCTTGCCGCCGTGCCGCTCGACGACCTTCTTGCAGACGGCGAGCCCGATGCCGGTGCCGGGATACTCCTCGCGGGTGTGGAGTCGCTGGAAGATGATGAAGATCCGTTCCTGGTACTCCGGAAGGATCCCGATCCCGTCGTCGCGGACCGAGAAGCGCCACTCCGCTCCGCGACGCTCCGCGCCGATCCAGATCTGCGGCGGATTCGGGCCGTGGAACTTGATCGCGTTCCCGATCAGGTTCTGGAAGACCTGTCCGAGCTGGATCCGGTCGACCTCGACCGTCGGAAGCGGCGTCCGGTGCACCACCGCGCCCGACTGCGCGATCGCCCCGCGCAGGTTCGTGAGCGCGAGCGTGAGGACCTCGTCCGCGGCGACGCGCTGGAACGGCTCGGCGCGCGTGTCGAGGCGCGAGTACGACAGCAGCGCGTCGATCAGCTCCCGCATCCGATTCGCCCCCTCGCGGGAGTACCGCAGGAACTCGCGCGCATCGTCGTCGAGCTTCGGTCCGTACCGCTGCTCGAGGAGCTGCGTGTAGCTCCCCACCATGCGGAGCGGCTCCTGAAGGTCGTGCGAGGCGATGTAGCTGAACTGCTCGAGCTCGCGGTTCGAGCGGGCGAGCTCGGCGCCCCGGAGCGTCAGCGCCTCCACGAGGCGCTCGCGCTCGGCAAAATCGCGGAGGTAGATGCCCGAGACCTTGCTGCCGTGCATCCCGGCGACGACGGCGCTCTGCACGACCACCTGGAGCGGCACCGGCGTGCCGTCCTTCCGCCGGCCGCGGAAGTCGCCCGAGGCCGTTCGGTCGCCCGGGAGATGGTCGTGAACGAGGGTCTGGATCCGCGCTCGGTCGGCCGGCTCGAAAAGGTCGCCGACCGGCCGGCCCTGGATCTCCGACGGGGAGTAGCCGAGGAATCGCTCGAGGGTGGCGTTCGCGTACTGGATGCGTTGGTCCTCGTCGAGGAGCATGAGCACCCCGACGGGGAGGTCGAGCAGCATCCGGGCCCGCTCGTCGATCGGCTCCGCCGCCGGAGCGGAGCGGCGAAAGAGCAGCCCGAACAGCCCGAGCGCCGCCGTCGTGCGGACGGCCGGCCTCATCGCGACCTCCCGGGTCGCCCGGCCGGGGCACGGACGCCGCTCATCCCTTTTCTCCGTCGGCGGTGCCGACGTCCCGATCGCTCGCGCTCCCGCTCTCGCTCGAGAGCCGGGCCCGAGCCCAGCTCGGAGGATAGTAGGCGATGAGGCTCATCGCCCCCGGGACGAGCTGGAGGATGCTCCGCGCGAGCGACCAGGCGGCGGTCGAGCTGGGAACAAAGATGTCGATCGCGAACCAGAGC
Organism: Thermoplasmata archaeon; assembly: GCA_030039715.1. Taxonomy (GTDB): domain Archaea; phylum Thermoplasmatota; class Thermoplasmata; order Lutacidiplasmatales; family UBA184; genus Lutacidiplasma. Next base: position 3,515 of record JASHVA010000199.1, read on the forward strand.
AGGATCCCCCCGCCGACGAGCCAGATCCGCAGGCGGGCCG
>JASHVA010000200.1 GCA_030039715.1 Thermoplasmata archaeon
GTCGCGAGGTCCAGCGCCTCATTAACCTTTGCCACGGGGACCGTACCGATCACGCCGACGCGGTAGCTCTTGTCGGGCGACGCCTCCTTCACGCGCACGACATCCCGGGCGTCGGCCGGGCCGAGGTCCACGACCTCGACCCGACCGGCGGCGCTCCGGGCGAGCTCGGCGGCGAGGGTCAGAAGGTCGAGCGTGCGACGTCGCGGCCGGAGGAGCTCGAGGACGAACGGCCGCCCCCGGCCCAGCATGCGGGCGTCGATGTCCTCGCGCCCCATGCCGTGGAACCGGCTGCCGTCCGCTCCGGAGGCGGCGAGGAACGGGGCCGCGACGAGCTCCTCGACGCTCTCGGAGTACGTCTTGCCGCTCCCGCCGCACGACGCACACCCTCGCCCGCGGCAGCGGCGGCACGGCCAGCGGGTCTGGGGGAGCGAGCGATCCAGCTTCCGATACCGTCCCTGTACGTACAGCGGCAGCACGGTCGTCTCGACCCGGCCGACCTCGAGGTCGGCCAGGAAGACGAGCTCGGGGTCGGCCGTGACGCCGTGCGCGCCGGTACGGCTCTCGATCCGCTTTCCGAGCTCCCGATTGAAGGCGGCCCGGGCGCTCTCGCCCCACTCGGTGCCGACCTCGACCCAAAGCGTCTCCTCCCGGGCGAGCCGCTCCGGCTCCCACCGCGACCCGACCGTGAACCGATGCCACTCGTAGCCTTCCGCGGCCCGCACGGCCCGGTCGACCCAGAGGTCGAGTCGTGCGAACGCTCCCCCGCAGATCGGGCACGCCGCGTCGGTCGCCGGCTCGGACGCGAGCCCCACGATCCCCCGGATCCTCTCGGCGCGCTGGGGGTTCGTCCATCCGTGGCCGAGTCGCCCGAAGAGTCGACCGTAGCATTCCGCGCAGAGCCCCCGACCGGCCGCCCGGCTCGCGGCCCGTCGCGCGGCGTCGGTAAGCTCGAGGGGCGGGGTTCCGGACACGTCGCGGCCACCGGGGCGGGCCGTTAAAGGTACCGGCCGTCCCCGCCCACTCGACCTGCGAGGATTTAGCCCATCGGCGGCTGGGCCCGGTCGGTCGGGATGGCGTCGATCACCGAAGCCGAGCTGACGAGGGCGATCGAGCGGACGCTCGTCGCTCGCGGGAAGATGACCCCGCCCGAAGCCCGGTCGACCGCCCGGATGGTCCTCGGCTACTTCGGGCTCGACGACGCCGTGCTCGACAACAAGCTCTCGAGCGAGGACCGCGACCGGTTCTACCAGCTCGAGGAGGAGGGCCTCCTCACCAGCGAGGAGGAGGACGCCACGGTCTCGCGCGGGAAGACGTGGCGGATCCACTACTGGCTTCTCAAGAAGGCGCGGATCCGCGACGTCGGCCAGGCCGGGGAGGCGCCGAGCTCCGAGGACGCGGGCACGGTCTACCGGGACATCGGGGAATCCGACTGGAAGCGGCGGGCCGAGCCGCCGCCCGGCACCTGAGCACGCTCTAGCGTCGCGCCGCCGGCGGACGCCGCGCGGGCCCGGGGGCGAGCGCGGGATAGTCGTAGACGGCGATGACGTGCCGGACGTGCTCGATCGCGGCGAAGGCGAAGGTGATCGCCGCGAGCAGGGCGAGGATCGAGGCGAGGGAAACGGCGACCCCCGTGATGCCGAAGACCATCAGGATGGCGGCGAGGGAGGCGAGGGCGTTGAACGACGCGTGCATCCCGACGGCGACGAGGTAGTAGCTCCCCGTCCCGGCGCCCGGCACGCCGAGCCGGCTGCGGCCGTAGCCGTATCCGAACATGCCGGTCGAGCTGCCGTGCAGCAGCACGCTCGACACGCTCCGCACGACGATGAGCGCGATCCCCGCCTCCAGGCCGCCGACGACGTAGGCGGAGACGCCGTAGAGGAACGTCTCGAAGAAGCCGAACCCGAGCCCGACCGACGCCCCGAACACGGCCCCGTCCGCGACCGTCCGGATCTGCGCCCGGTAGGCGTAGACGCCCGACCCCTTCAGGGCCTCCTCCACGAACGGCGCGACGACGAGGACGAGGAAGAACGCCCCGAGCGTCGAGTTGCCGTTCAGGAAGACGAACTCCGGGCCGGGGTAGAGGTTGCTGACGCTCGTTCCCAGCGAGACGATCACCGCCTCGAGGATCGCCGCGACGATCGTGGCGAAGAACGCACCGTAGGCGAAGGCACCGAGGATCGAACCCCAGGAGCTCGTCCGGTACCGCTCGGTGCTCCGGACCCACAGGAGGTAGACCAGCGCCGGGACGAGCGCGACGAGGATGAGGATGAGGAGGTCGAGGGCGGCGTCGGTCGCGCTCATCCGCCGGGGCCCTTCGCCGGGTACGCGTAGAATCCTTCGCCGGTCTTGCGCCCGAGCTTCCGGGCCGCGACCATCGTGCGCAGGAGCGGGCACGCGCGATACCGGGGGTCCCGGAAGCCGTCCCAGAGCACGTCCAGGATCGCGAGCGCGGTGTCGAGTCCGACGAGATCGGCGAGCTCGAACGGGCCCATCGGGTGGTGGAAGCCGAGCTTGTAGGCGGTATCGATGTCCTCCTTCGAGGCGACCCCCTCGTAGAGCATCCAGGCGGCCTCGTTGACGAGGACGGCGAGGGCTCGGGTCGTCACGAACCCCGGGGTGTCGCGCGACGTGACGACCGTCTTCCCGAGGCTCTCGGCGAACCGCCGGGCGTCGTCGACGACCTCGGGTCGCGTCGTGTGGCCCGGGATCAGCTCGACGAGCGCCATCTGGAGCACCGGATTGAAGAAGTGGAGCCCCACCAGTCGGGAGGGCTCCTTCAGGTCCTGGGCGATCGAGGTGATCGGGAGCGACGAGGTGTTGCTGGCGAGCAGCGCCGTCGGCTGCGCGGCCGCCTCGATCTCCCGGAAGAGTTCGCGCTTCATCGCGAGATTCTCGGGCGCGGCCTCGATCACGACCTGCGCCGAGTCGACGCGTCGGAGGCCGATCGCCGCCTCGATGCGCGCGGCCGCGGCCGCCCGGTCACCCGCGGCCACGGTGCCGCGCTGCACGGCGTGGTCGAGCGCCCGCGCGGCGTTGGCGAGGCCTCGCCGCGCGAACTCCTCGTTCACGTCCTCGAGCGTGACGGGATAGCCGGCGAGGGCGCACTGGGCGGCGATCCCGCTGCCCATGATCCCCGCGCCCACCACGAAGACCCGGCGCTGGACCGAGCGGCGGGGGTCGCTCCCCGCTTCGATCTCGTCGGGACCGTCCGGCGCGGTCACGGCGCCCCCTCGGCGGGGGCGGGCTCCCGCAGCACGCGAAGATACTCGCACGCCCGGCAGAGCGGTCCGGCGGCCGGCTCCCCGCACCCCCGGCACCGGGTCGGAGCCGCCGTCTCCTCCGACCGCAACCACCGCTCGACCAGGCGGTCGTGCGTCCGCAGGAGGGATTGGCGGGTGCCGGGGAGCTCTTCTTCGAGCTGCCAGACGATCTCCCGGAACAGGTTCCGGGACGCGCGGTGAGCGTGCGGGCATTCGGCGTGGTCGAACGGGAGCGATTTCAGCCGTGCATAGAGGAACACTTCACGCTCCGGCACCTGCGCGAGAGGCGCAACGCGCGGAACGAGCCCGGCCTGGCGGACCCGGTGCGGCGCCATCCGCACGAGCCGGTCGAGGTCGCCCCGAACGAGGTTCATGAGCACGGTCTGGGCGAGGTCGTCGAGGTTGAACCCGAGCACGATCGCGTCCGCTCCGGCCTCGCGGGCCGCCCGGTTGAGCAGCTGCCGCCGCCAGACGCCGCAGAACGAGCACGGGACCGTGCCCGAGAGCTCCGCGGCCGCGCGGTCGGTGGTCGTGCCGAGCCGCTCCTCGGACCGAACGATCCGATGCTCGACGCCGAGGCGCTCGGCGAGCGCCCCGGCCGCCTCGAGCGTCGCCGCCCGGTATCCCGAGATCCCCTCGTCCACGCTGAGGGCGACCAGGCGCACGGTCGGCCGGCGCTGGAAATACCGGTGCGAGAGCGCGAGCGCGACCGCCGAGTCCTTGCCGCCCGAGAGGGCCACGGCGATCGTGCCGCCCCCGAAGCGCGGCAGCTGGCGATGGAACTCGACCCGCACCCGCTCCTCGACCGAGGCGGCGAAGTGCCGTTCGCATGCGTGCCCGCCCCGGTACGGCTGGTCGACGATCGCGGGCGCGTCGCACGAGGAGCAGCGCACGGAGAGCGGAATCGCGCTCGCTATTTATCGACCGGTCGCGAGCGACGGTTCCTCTGCGCGCATACGATTAAAAGCAGA
>JASHVA010000201.1 GCA_030039715.1 Thermoplasmata archaeon
TTCCATCGCGGATTCCGGGAGCAGCGATTCCCTGTCCAAGTCCGAGGGCAAGTGACTCGGCCGGGTGCCAGTCGTGACCGATCCCTCTGCCCTCGGCGCGGACAATGTGGGCCCAAGGAGTCCCGCAGCCGACGCATGCCCATGTTCGAATGTGCGGGCCCGGATGCAGATTTCGGGAAGGGTCGGAGGGAAGGTCGCGAAGTGCGCTCCCCGGTACGGCCGGGTGGCGGTCTGCCACACGGAACGGAGATTCCGACTCGCGGGATCCGTCTTGGCCAGCATCGGGAACCGACGGTGGTCCCCCGTCGCGTGTTTGGTCCGATAATCGGGATTGCCTCCCGCGTTCGGCAGATAGCTCTCGAATCTCTGGAGCGAACTCTCTCGAAGTGGCTCACGTACTGCGTGAGCGTCGTAGAAGTACCGACGCGCCTTCGTCAGGAGGAAGACGTACTCGTGGGACCGGGTCGGTCGGTCGCGGACCAGCTCGGCCATCGGATTGCGCCTTGCCGAGATGCAGTCGGCGCCGAGCCACCAGCCGCGGCGTCGGAGCTCGAACGCGCCCCTCCACGGAATCCCGGTGAGAGCCTTCGGTTTGACCCCTCCAAACTGGGAGGCCGGCCTTCGGCTTCTTCCGCGGCTCCGGGTCTGGGAGGGATCCCATTCTCGCGAGAACGACTCCCGGGAAGAGCCCCGGACCGGGCTATCGGTGTAGTACGTGTCTCCGAGGTTCAGCCGGAGGTTCCCACCGGACCTGCGAACCCGACGGACCTCGTCGAAGACCGATGCCAAGTGCTCGACGAAGAGGTCGGGTTCCGGCTCGAGGTCCAGCTGACCGAGCCAGCCTTTGCAGCAGGAGCACGCCCTTGTCGTGCCAAGCGCGATGTTCGCCCCAGGTTGGCCAGCTTGAATCGACTCGGGCTCCGTCACATCGAGCGACGAACGTCGCCGCCGTGACGTTAGGGCGCCCCAGTTGTGACGGCAAGAGAGGTTCCCGCCCCAGAGCACAGGCGGAATCCCATCGTCCCTCAGCCCTCAGTAAGGAGGCGACGTGACGACGCACTGAACCGACTCATCAAGTAGTGAATGGAGAACCTCCCGGACCTCGCCTTCGAGGATGGCCGGCTCCAGTCCCGTCGGAATCACGGACCATCCCCAACGCCTTCAATCCGAGGAAGATCGGCCGACGGTTCCTCAAGGGTCCGGCAGGGCCCCTCTCTCAGGCCGGAGTAGCCCGCCGGCATGGGTTCTACAAGGTAACAGTTACGGGCCCGCCGGGATTCGAACCCGGGTTTGAGGCTCCGGAGGCCTCCGTGATGTCCAAGCTATACTACGGGCCCTTCGGCTGGCTCGGGCCCCGCGCCGGCGAGACCCCCGGATGCTCGGCCCTGACACGCACGGGTGGGTAACCGTTACGGTCCACCGAACTCCCGAGGGGCGGAACGACGACGACTCGCGGATCTGACCGGAAGACCGGGGCCCGGCTCGGGACGGTCTCTCAGAAACGTTCGTGTCGGCTGGGCGCGGGGGCGGCGGCTCTCACGGAGGGGTGGGGGCCGCAGGGGCCTTCGGCGCCGCCGGTTTCGCCTCGGGGGGGGCCTTGGCCGGCTTCGCCTTCACGGGTGGGGCGGCCTTCGACTCCGAGTAGCCGCACTTTCCGCACGAGCGGCGGTTGCCGTGTTCCGCGAGGAAAACACCGGCACCGCACTTCGGGCAGGACTTGTGGGTCCGCGTGAGCGCGTCCCCCTGGACCGTGTAGAGGCCGACCTTCGCCTTCGCCATGGGAGACTAACCGCCCTCGGCGGCGGGGGCCTTCTCGCCTTTCGGAGCCTTCGCCTTGTGCGGCTTCGCCTCGGCCTTGGGTTCGGTTTTGGTCTCCGACTTCGGCTCGGGTTTCGACTCGGGCTTCGACTCGGGCTTGGCGGCGGGGGCCTCGGCGGCGGCCGCGGGCTTGGGAGCCTCCGGCGCCGGAGCCGCGGAACCGGCCGGTGGCTCGCTCTTCGCCGGGGCGCCGGCGTCCTTTCCGGCCTTCTCCTTGAGGCCGTTCCGCACGAGGATATGCTCCCGGGGAATCGATTTCGCCGCGTCCGCGGTCTCGTAGACCATCGCCTCGCCGCGCGAGGTCGCGGTCCCGTAGAGCGCGCCCATCCGCTCGATGATCACGCGGTCCTTCGGAGCCTTCACGACCTTCGACAGCTCCCCGCGCACGGCGTCCCGGCTCGGTGTCGCCGCGGTCGCGTGGCTGACCTCGAACCGGTACTCGTGCCGCTTCATCAGCGGGTTGGGCCGGTCTTCGAGGATCGTGATCTCCATCGGTCAGGTTCCGTTTCGAGATTCGGTAGCGAGCGGTTCGCCGGAATTCTCCCGTGCCACGCCGGAGCGGGCGGAAGAGGCCCCGTCACCCGGGGCACGGTATATAACGGTGGCTCCGGCGCACGAATGTACGGAGCTCCGGACCGTCAGCCGGAGACGGGCCCGAACCGGCCGTAGCGCCGGACGGGCAAATGCGGTCGCTGGTTGTGTTCAGCGAGCGCGGCCGGCCCGGAAAATCGACGGCCGCACATCCCACAGACGAGTCCGGGGCGATGTGCTTCGGGGTTCGCTTCCAGGTCCGCGGCGGGGTCGTCGTTCCGGTGTGCCCTCGCCCGGTGCTCGAGGAGGCTAGCGGGAGACCCGAAGACGTCCCCGCAGAGGTCACACGTTTCGTTCATCGGTCGGCTCACTCCCGAGCGGACCGGGCCGAGGACCCGATATCTACCCTTGTCCCACGCTCGCGCGACCTCCCGGCGATCGCCGATGGGGAGGGCCCCGAAGTTCCTCGATTGTCGAAGGCCGGGCGCGCGTCGGGCGCCTCGCCCCCCGGCGAGGGAAGGGGTTCGCGATCGCCGGACGTCCTGCGCTCAGTGAGCGGACGCCCACGCGGTCGCCGCCCGTTGGGTCGGGCCGATCAGATAGAGGATCCCTGCCAGCAGGGCGAAGATCCCGCCGATCAGCGCGAGGACGTTCGCGCCGAACCCGAGGGCGACCCACGCGACGACCGCGAGCACCGCGAGCATGACGCCGCTCGCGAGCGCTCGGTCCTTCCATCCGTGTTCGGCAATGTGCGCGAACAGGAAGATCAGGCCCCCCACGACGAACAGGACGACCGCCGCGCCGAGCGATGCCCACCCGGCCGCGAGATGTCCGATCGCCAGGTTCGCCACGCCGTACGCCACCGCGAACAGTCCGCCCGCCGCGACGAGGACGCCGCCGATCAGTCCGAACAGATGGCCGACCTCACGTTCCGTTGCTTGTTCCATAGGTTTCTCACCCCCGTTCCGTTCGCTCCGCCCGGGCGGCCCCGAGTGGTTTCGGAGCCGCGGG
>JASHVA010000202.1 GCA_030039715.1 Thermoplasmata archaeon
GATGCGGCGTCCGCGTCGCCCGCCGCCCGGACTCCGCCCTTCGCCGAACGGTCCGGGACGCTCGAGAGGCCGACGTCCACGACGGCGGCGCCCTCGGGGACGACCGCGCGCGTGAGGAGGCCGGGCTGGCCGGCGCAGGAGAACACCGTGCGGGCGCCCGCCAGGGCCCGGGCGAGCGCGGGCGTCCGCGCGTGCGCGACCGTGACGGTCGCGTTCATCCCGCTCTCCCGGCCGAGGAGGCAGAGGGCGAGGGGCAGACCGACGGTCTCCGACCGGCCGACCACCGCCACTCGTTCGCCTTCGACCGGCAAACGGTAGTGGCGCGCGATCGCCAGCGCCGCCCGGGCCACGGCCGGGACGTGCGTGGGCCGACGGGCGACCAGTCGTCCCAGGTTCACCGCACCGACGCCGTCGACGTCCTTCTCGGCGCGTAGTTCCGAGATCGCCCGGAAGAAGTCGAACGTCGCGGGGAGCGGATGCTCCAGCAGCACGGCGTGAACTCCCGGGTCCCGGTCGAGCTCCCGGAGCCGCTGCGAGAGCTCGGGCGCAGAGTCGGTGGGCGCGAGCGTGACGTCCCGGAAGGCGACTCCGACCGACTCCGCGGCCCGGGCCTGGCGACGTAGGTAGAAGCCGAAGGCACCCCCGTCCGCCCGGTGGACGCTCACGAGCGAAGGAACGGGAGCACCGGACGCCGACCGCACGCCGCGGCGTGTGGCCTCGTCGATCTCCTCAGCGACGGGCCGCCCGTCGAGCCGCTCGGTCACGCCTTCGACCCGCCCACCGAGCGCCGTTCGATAGATAACGAGCCGCCCCGGTCTCGCCCGGAGAGGGAGAATTCGGGCAGCCGGTCCGAGGTAGTTTCGATGCCGACACCTAACAGATTTATACCGACCGCCGCATAGTTCGGACGGCGAACGGCTCGGTGGTCCCGGGTCGAGACGCCAACATGGCAGAAGGCGCGGACACACCGTCGAACCCCCCTTCGGAGGGTCCGGAGACCCAGGACCTCGAGGAGTGGGGTCGCAGCCTACCGTTCCAGTCGACCGCCCAGATCGAGGTGCCGCCCCGGCTCCTCGACCAAGTGATCGGCCAAGACGAGGCGGTCGAGGTCGCCCGGAAGGCGGCGACCCAGAAGCGCCACATGATGCTGATCGGGGAGCCGGGAACCGGGAAGAGCATGCTCGCCCGGGCGATGGTCGACTTCCTGCCGAAGGAACAGCTCCAGGACATCCTCGCCTACCCGAACAACGAGGACTCGAACGAGCCGAAGATCCGCGTCGTGCCGGCGGGCAAGGGCAAGGAGATCGTCGCGGCGCAGAAGCTCGAGGCCGCGCAGAAGAAGGAGCAGCGGACGATCCTGTTCATCGTCCTCTCGCTCGCCGTCTTCGCCGTCACGCTCTACATCGTCCTCAAGACCGGCGATCTCACGGCGCTCCTGCTCGGCATCCTGATCGTGTTCATCATCTACGCCCTCGTCCGCTTCTCGAGCGGCCGCAACGACTCGGGCGTCGGGGTCGCGAAGCTGCTCGTTTCGCATTCGCCCGACGATCGGCCTCCGTTCGTGGATGCCACGGGCGCCCACGCGGGGGCCCTGCTGGGGGACGTGAAGCACGACCCGTTCCAGTCGGGAGGGCTCGAGACCCCACCGCACGACCGGGTCGAGGTCGGCGCCATCCACCGGGCGAACGGCGGCGTGCTGTTCATCGACGAGATCAACCTCCTCAAGATCGAGAGCCAACACTCCCTCCTCACGGCCCTCCAGGAGCGCAAGTTCCCTATCGTCGGGCAATCCGAGCGCTCGGCGGGGGCGATGGTGAAGACCGAGCCGGTCCCGTCCGATTTCGTGCTCGTCGCCGCGGGGAACATCGACAGCGTGCAGACGATGCACCCGGCGTTGCGCTCGCGGATCCGCGGCTACGGCTACGAGCTCTACGTGAAGACGACGATGCCGGACACGAACGAGAACCGGATGAAGCTCGTCCGGTTCGTCGCGCAGGAGATCCTCAAGGACAAGAAGATCCCGCAGTTCGACACCGCGGCCGTCGTGGAGGTCGTGCGGGAAGCCCAGCGGCGCTCGGGGCGGTCGGGCCAGCTCACCCTCCGGCTTCGCGAGCTCGGCGGTCTCGTCCGCGTCGCGGGCGACATCGCGCTCTCCGAAGGGATCCCGATCGTCCACGCCGAGCAGGTCGTGCGCGCCAAACGCGCCAGCCGCTCGCTGGAGCAGCAGATCGCCGACCGGTACATCGAGCGCCGCAAGGAGTACCGCATGTTCTCGACCGACGGCGCCGCGGTCGGCGTCGTGAACGGTCTCGCCGCCATCAACGCGCAGACGGGCATGGCCGAATTCTCGGGCATCGTGCTCCCGATCGTCGCGGAGGTCACCCCCGCTCAGACCCGCGACGGGGGCGTCGTGGTGGCGACCGGAAAGCTCGGCGAGATCGCGCGGGAGGCCGTGCAGAACGTCAGCGCCCTCATCAAGAAGTACACGGGGGAGGACATCTCCCGCTACGACATTCACATCCAGTTCGTGGGCACGTCGGACGGGGTCGAGGGCGACAGCGCCTCGGTCTCGATCGCGACCGCCGTCATCAGCGCGCTCGAAGGCGTCCCGGTCGACCAGTCGGTCGCCATGACCGGCTCCCTTTCGGTTCGGGGCCAGGTCCTCCCGGTCGGCGGAGTGACCGCGAAGGTCGAGGCGGCCGCGGACTCGGGCATCAAGCGGGTCCTGATCCCCCAGGACAACGTCGACGACCTCGTCCTCGAGGCGAAATACCGCGGGACGGTCGAAGTGATCCCGGTCGGGACGCTGCGCGACGTGCTGAAGTACGCCCTGGTCGGACAGGGAGCCAAGAAGGAGTCGCTGCTCGAGCGGCTGGCCGCGATGGTCCACGCCACGAGCCGGTCCGGTGAGGAGACCCCCGCGGGACCGACCGTGAACGCGCCGGCGCCCTCGGGACGGCCGGCGGGCTCGTGAGGGGCACCTTCCGAACTCCGGTGCATCCGCCGATCCCGGCGCGTCCGTACCCCGCCGAGACGGAGGACGAAGAGGACGACGCCGAGCGGTTCCATAACCGACCGTGCTACGAGTTCAATCACCAGCTGCTCCCCGCCTGGAACGACAAGTACTGTGCCCACTGCCGGCACTACCTGACGGCGCGGTGTCCGCACATCGATGAGTTCCTGGACGACGTGGAGGATTTGACCCCCGAGTGATGTCCCCGCCCGTGCGCGGCCTCCTGATCGGGCGGTTCCAGCCGTTCCACGCGGGGCACCTCGCGGTCGTCCGAGAGATCCGGTCGACCCGGCCCGAGTCGGAGCTCATCCTCGGCATCGGGAGCGCGCAGGAGTCGTACACCTGGAAGAACCCGTTCACGGCGGGCGAGCGGCTCGAGATGATCCTGCGCGCGCTCGTGGAGGCGAAGATCCCCGGCGTCCTGCCGGTCCCGCTCCCCGACATCCAGCGGCACGCCCAGTGGGTGCGGTACGTGGAGTCGATGGTGCCGCCGTTCGACCTCGTCCACACGAACAATCCGCTGACCCGCCTGCTCTTCGAGCAGGCGCACTACCGGGTCGACGCTCCGCACGAGGTCGACCGGGAGCTGCTGCAGGGCGAGGTCGTGCGAGGGCGCCTCGCCGAGGACCGCGACTGGGCGTCGCTCGTTCCGTCGGACGTCGCGCGGTACCTTCGGGAGGTCGGCGCGCCGGCGCGCCTTAAGCTCCTCCGCTCCGGCGACGGCGCCCCTCCGCCCCGAGCACCGGGATGAGCGGGGAAAGCGACGGCGAGCGCCCGCGCCGCCCCGGCGGCCGGCTCGGCGGACCGCGCCATCGGTACCGTTATAGTCCGAATTCTCTCCTCGCGGCCTCGTGCCACTGTAGCTCAGCAGGCGGAGCGGCTGATTCGTAATCAGCAGGTCGGGGGTTCAAATCCCTCCAGTGGCTGATCTCCTGCGTTACGGGCGCACCGGCCGCGGGCGACTACCGCGATCCCGCCAGCACGGCCCCAAGACGTTCGTCCGCCCACTGGGCGAACGTCGCCGAGCCGAGCCCGAAGGTCCGGCGCACTCGCTCGACCCCCGGCAGATCGAGCAACTGGCGGACCGTGCGCTCGAGCCCCGCCGGCGTCTCCGCCGGCACGAGGCCCGCGAGCCGCGGCTCCCCCGATCCCGGGTCGGACCCGAGGCCGTCCGGGGCGACCGGTAGCCAAACGTGCCCGGGCCGCCCGGCGAACGCAGCGATCGATTGCGAAGCGGACGCGTCCGGCGTCCCCAGGTCGAGCAGAGCGAGAGGCCACTCGTCGGTCGCCGAGCTGTGGCTCCACCAGAACGCGTGGTCGTCGACCAGCGCGCCGAGGCGTCGCGCGGCCGTCTTGAGGCTCAGCCGCGCGCGCTCGGCGAGGTCCGCGAGGGTCCCGTCGGGTTCGGCCCGGACCGCGGACAGGAGTCGCCAGTCGAGCGCCGAGGGCGAACGTTCGCACCTCGGGACCCAGTACGGTCGAGGCGGCCGGAGTGCCTCCCCGGGAGCGAGCCGGCGAAGGAGCGCCGACCGGCGCGTGAGGGCGGACGGAGACTCGGCCGCCAGATACACCGAGACCTTCCGCTCCGTCTCGTCCATCACGTCCCGAGCGAAGAGCGCCCCCTCGAGGACCGCGAGGTCGCGGAACAGTCCCTCGGAGTCCCGCGGGTCGCGGACCGGGACGTCCAGCACCGCCACCGAGGCGCCGAAGAGCGATGGGTTGAGGTGGACCGTACTGCCGCGGAGCAACCCTCGCTCCTTGAGCCCCTTGAGACGCGCGCGAACGCCCGCCTCGCTGAGGCCGACGCGGGCGGCGAGGGCTCGGGCCGTGACGCGGGGGTCGAGGACGCGACGACTGGCCCAGAACCTGGAGAGGCCCTCGGGCGCAAGGTAGCGATAGATCGCGTAGTCGGTCGCGTCCACGAGGTCCCGCTACCGGACCGGGAGCGCTCGGAAAAGATTGCGGGTCGGCGCCCGGGTCGCCGGACGCTCGGCTAGCGGCGGGCGGCGGTCCGCACGGGGAGGCACGCGAGGGGGGCGGGCGGCTCGGCCGCCGCTCGTCCGGCGCGGAGGGCCGTCGCGAGGCGCGCCCAGAGCCCCATCGCGCCTTCTTCCTCGCGCATCGCGTCGCGCCCGGCCAGTACCGCGGCCTCGACCCACATCGGGCTCTCGCGGGGCAGTTCGAGGTCCCAGTCCACCCGGGTGGCGTGGAGCTCGGCCAGTCGTGCGCTCAGGATCGCCGCTTCCGGTCCCATCGCGGACATCGTTCGTTCCTCGGGGCTTTCGCCGAGGAGGAGGACGTC
>JASHVA010000034.1 GCA_030039715.1 Thermoplasmata archaeon
TCGTCGCGCGGCAGCAGGGAGCGTACGAACCGGCCGCGGGAGTCGTCCCAGAACTGGACCTTCGCCGCCTCTCCGATCTCCCGAGAGGCGTCCCGCCAGGCGGCCGGGTCCTTCCCGATCTCCTCGGCGACCCGAGCCGCCCGCTCGAGCGCGTGCGCGACCGAGGCGGTCGAGTAGACGTGGATCCCGAGCCGCTCCTCCCACAGGTCGAAGCTCGGCGCGGGGAGACCGGTCGACGGGTCGCGGAACTGGGTGAGGAAGGTGGCGGCTCCCTTCACGAGCGGCCACTCGTCGAGGAGGACGTCGGGGTCGGCGCCCCGCTTGAAGTGGTGCCAGACGGCGGCGATCACGGCGGCGGTCTGGTCGATCTGGAGGGACGGGGGAGGATGCCAAGTGCTGCCCATCGCCCCGTCGGGGAAGAACCGGTGGAAGAAGGAGCCGTCCGGCTCCTGGCACGAGCGCGAGAACTCGAGGAAACGCGAGGCGTTCTCGTAGAGTCCTGCCTCGTCCATCGCCTTCGAGACGAAGCCTCCGTCGCGCCACCAGCAGAAGTTGTAGGTGTCGCCCGCGGCGACCAGCGAGCTCGTGTCGGGCGAAGCGATGATGGCGCCGTTCCAGCCGGTGGCGTGCCGCATCATCAGGATGCTCGCACGGTAGACCCGGCGGGCGAGCTCGCTGAGCCCCTTCGGAGGCCGGGGCAGGCGACGGCCGACCCACGTGTCCCAGAACGCCTCCGACTCCCGGACGAACCGGTGGTATCCTCCGTTCCGCACGTAGTCGCGAACCTGGTGCACGCCGGCGAGGTTGCGCCCCGCCGCGAGAAAGAGGCGGACGACGGTGTCGCGGTCGGGGCCGGGCTCCAGGTCCCACTCCATGACGCTGTCGGCGGCGCCGTGGGCGACCTGTCGACCCTCGAGTCGCCCGTCCTCCGCGTCGACGTACGTTCCCTTGAGTCCCTTCAGCGTGTGCTCTCCGCAGACCGCGCGAGTGTAAGCGGGGTCGGCGAAGAACTCGAAGAAGTAGCCGCGCTTGTAGTGCGTGAGCGACGGGACGGCCGGGTCGACGAACGCCGTGTCCTGGTACATCGACTCGGCGATCTGGAAGGCATGGTAGGCGAAGAGGCGGATCGGGCGAGCCGGGTCGGCGCGCAATCGGAAGACCCGGGCGATGAGGTCGTGGTTCGGGTGCACGTGGTCGCGGACGGAGAGCGTGAGACCGTGACCGGTCCAGACCGAATCCGGTAGGTGGCCGCCCCCGAACGGCTCCTGCCGGATCTCGTAGCCGTTCCCGCGCCGGAGCCAGGCGAACTTCCCGCCGCCGACGTCGAAGACGCCGAGCCGCATCTCGCGCAGGTGCTGGAACTGTCCCGGGAACGGGTAGAAGAGCTCGCTCCACTCGCCGTTCTGGTTCACGGTGAGCAGCACGCGGCTGTTCCCCGTGAGCATCGTGATCACGGGCGGCCCCCCGACGGAGGAGCCCGGAGACTCGACATCCGGGACAGGAGGGGGGGCTCGGGTGGGTATAACACCTCGGTTCGACCCGAGGTTCCGGCGAGCCCCCGGCCGACCGGAGAGAGGGGAGACCAGTCGAGCGCGGGAATTAATACCGGTCCGGGCGAAATCGCCGCCGGTGCCCTGTGCCGGAACTCGTCTTCCTGAACAACCTCTGGGTTCTCATCGCGGCGCTGCTCGTCTTCTCGATGACGGTCGCCGTCGGCCTCCTCGAGGTCGGCGAGCTCGGGGCCCCGGTCTACCGGAGCCTCCTCAAAACCCTCCTGATGAGCGGCCTCGCGATCGTCGTGATGGCGATCGTCGGCTTCAACATCGGGTTCGCGCCGACCTACTCGGGGATCGTCGGGAACCCGTTCTACGCGCAGGGATTCTTCCTCGGCGGCTTCAGCTCGAACTACGTGGCCACGTTCGGGACGCCCTGGTGGTCGATGGGTCCCGCGTACTTCAACACCGGCCTCTATCCGGGCACCTACTTCCTGTTCGAGGCCGCGTTCGCGTCGGTCACCCTCGCCCTGGTCGGGGTCGTCGTCCTGCAGAAGGTGAAGCTGACGTCGTTCGCGATCTACTCGGTCGTCTACTTCGCGGTCATCTGGACGATCCCGGCGGCCTGGATCTGGAACCCCTCCGGCTGGCTCGCGAAGCTCGGGATGGTCGACTTCGCGGGCGGCCTCGTCGTCCACGGCGCCGCGGGCGCGGCGGGTCTCGGCATCCTCGTCCAGGTCTGGCGAGAGGAACGAGCCCGAGGGCTGCGCACGTCGCCCGGGCTTCCGATCCGGCCGAGGCCGGGCTGGCTCGCGCTCTCGATCCTCCTCCTTTGGATGGGATGGTTCGGATTCAATCCGGGGAGCGTCCT
Source organism: Thermoplasmata archaeon (assembly GCA_030039715.1). Classification (GTDB taxonomy): domain Archaea; phylum Thermoplasmatota; class Thermoplasmata; order Lutacidiplasmatales; family UBA184; genus Lutacidiplasma. The sequence continues at coordinate 2,365 of JASHVA010000034.1, forward strand.
CCAGTTCAACACCGAGACGATCGTGGTCGTCCTGACGACGTTCATCGCCGCTTCGTCGGCGATGCTCTCGCTGCTCGCCGTCCAGTACTTCCGCGGTCGTTCGCTCGCCGACCTCGCCGCCGGCGTGAACGGGACGCTGATGGGACTCATCGTCATCACCCCGCTCGCCGGGTTCGTGAGCCCGGCGAGCGCGCTCGTCCTTGGTCTCGTCTCCGGCCCGATCTTCGCCGTCGCGGAGAGCCGGCTCTCCCGCCTCAAGTGGCTCTCGGACCCGGTCGGCCTCCTTCCCGGTCACATGGTCGGCGGCCTCTTCGGCGTCCTCATGATCCCGTTCTTCGCGGAGAACATCTTCGCCACGGGTTCCGGCTACCCCGGCCTCCCGAACGGCCTCTTCTTCGGCGGAGGGATGGCCGCCGTGCACCAGCTCGGCCTGGAGACGCTCGGGATCGTGGCGGTGGTGGCCTTCGTCTTCGTCACCTC
>JASHVA010000203.1 GCA_030039715.1 Thermoplasmata archaeon
GCGACCGAGTGCTCGACCGCGAGGTCGGTCGGGGCGTCCGGGGCGCCGATGTAGGTGCCGAGGCCGAGCGAGCTCACCGCGAGCCCGCCGGGGGCCTCGCGGAAGTGCGGCGCCGGGAGGTGCCGCCGCTCGATCCCTCGCTCTCGGAACCGTCCCGTGCCCGCGGCGGTCGCAAGACCGTCCCGCAGCGCCACGCGGGGTACGGGGCGGGGGGATTCAAAAGGTGGTCGCCCGGGGGCCGGGGTCCGTCACCTTGAAACACGGTCCGGGCTCCCGGCCCGGCGGGTCGCATGCCCCGGCGCAAGTACGGCCGCCTTCGGAAGCCGATCCCGCCCGTTCCGGTCGAGAAGTGTCGCTTCTGCCGGCTCGGGCGACCGTGCCCGATCCACCCGCGGACGGCTCGGACCTAGCCGAATCGCGGCTACGTGGCGACGCGGGCCGGGGGCTTCTTGCCCGTCAGGAGGGGCGTCGCCACCTTCTCGTGGAACCGGTCGGCCGCATGCCCGATCCGCTCGACGACCCGCGGCGAGAGCCGGTCGCGCGCCCTCCCGAGCGCCGCCTCGAGGCCGAAACGCGCCTGCTCCCAACGGTACAGCTTCTCGGGGTACGCCGCCTCGTAGAGGAGGCTCTTCCCGCCGACGCCCTTCGAGGACCGGGGTCGTCCCGAGAGGCGCTCCTTCACGCTGTCGTAGAACCGGGTCCCGGGCACCGGCACGGCGATCGAGACGGAGTACTCCTCCGGACTGAATCGGCGGAAGAGGCGCAGCGTCTCCTCGATGTCCTCGAGGGTCTCGCCCGGGTAACCGAGCATCAAGAACCAGAACTGGCGGATTCCCTCCCGGCGGAGCGCGTCGGCGGTGCGCTCGACCTGCGCGAGGCGCGTGCCCCGGTTCATGAGGTCGAGCATCTTCTGACTGCCCGACTCCACGCCCACGTAGACCCGCTCGAGGCCGGTCGACCGCATCCGCCGCAGGAGGTCCGGCTTGAGGAGGTCGACGCGCGCGAGGCACTCCCATCGCAGGCGGAGGTCCTCCTCCGCGAGGCTCGTGAGGAGGCGGTCGATCCACGGTCGCGAGATCCCGAAGACGTCGTCGCAGAAGCGGACGTAGTCGACGCGATACCGGTCCTTCAGCGCCCGAAGTTCGGCGACCACGCGCTCGGGAGATTGCTGGCGGAAGGTCCGACCGAACGTCGGCTTCGAGCACCACGAGCAATCGAACGGGCAGCCCCGCGAGGTCAACACGGCGGCGCGCCGCTCGCCGGTGGAGCGCTCCCATCGGCCGAGGTACTCCTCCATGTCGACGAGGTCCCACGCGGGCAGGGGGAGGGCGTCGAGGTCCGGGATGAAAGGGCGCGGCGGTCCGCGAACCAACCGGCCGTTCCGCTCCACGGTCAGCCCCGGAATGCCCGTGGGGTCCTCGCCCGCCGCGACGCGCCGGGCGAGCTCGACGAGCGTTTCCTCCCCTTCGCCGGGGACGACCGCGTCGAATCCCGAACGGAGGTAGTCGGCCGTCCGGGTGGCGGAGTCCGGACCGCCGGCGACGACGTACGCGCCCTCGGCGCGGGCGAGCGCCGCCACCTCCAGGGCTCGGGCGTGAGTGAGCGTCTTCGTGTGCACGCCGACGACGTCGGGGCGGAACGCCCGCAGTCGAGCCGCGACCGGTCGGCTGTCGCGTGCGAACGTGAGGTCGGTCATACTGACCTCGAGGCCGTGGGCTCGCAGGTAGGCGCCGAGGGTGAGCAGGCCGAGCGAAGGATAGAGCTCGACGAACTTGCGCTCCATCGGGTCTTCCCGCGCAACGTACGGGTCGACGAGGAGGACCCGCGGAAGGCCCGGTACCCGGGCACGCCGGCGCTCAGTCATCGGGCCGCCTCCGTCGGGGCACGGGTCGTCCGCCCGAGATCGCGCCGACCGGGCAGTACGGGACGCACCAGCCGCAGTCCGTGCAGTTCGGAAGGATCTCGAGCTTGGTCGGGGTGAGCTCCATCGCGTTCGGTGGGCAGACGCCCGTGCACAGTCCGCAAAGCACGCAGACGTCCGGATCGATCTCGACCACGTTGCCGTGCCGCCGGGGACGGCGCCTCCCCGCGTTCCACCGCCGTGAGCCTATTAAAGGGGTCCTTTCGCGAAGGTAAAGGGCCTACTGGGCCGTGGCTGGCCTCAGCGCGTGCCCCAACGCCACGAAGCCGGTCAGGGCGCACTTGACTCGGACGGGAGAGAGTGGGATGCCGAGCGTCTTCAGCACGTCGTCCGCGCCGATGTGACCGGCGTCCTCGAGCGTGAGCCCGGAGATCTTCTCGGTCAGCATGGACGCGCTCGCGACGCTGATCGCGCACCCGTCGCCCTGGAATCTCACTTCCCGGATCTTGTGCGATTCGGGGTCGACCTTCATCCGGAGGGTGATGTGGTCCCCGCAGAGCGGATTCGACTCCTCACCGACGCGGTCCGCGCCTTCGAGGGGTCCGAAATTTCGCGGAGCCCGGTAATGCTGGAGGATGACCTCCTGGTACATGTCGTAGGCCACGGTTCGCCTCCGGGCCAGTTGAATCCGGTGGCGCGTATAAATCGGCGCCCTCCGCTCGGTCCAAGATAACGCCGACCGGTCCCGCCCCTCGTCCGAGGAGCATGGCTTATAAGCACACCCGAGTGTGTAAATCAGAATGGCCGCCGCCGCGCCCCGCTTCGACCAGTGGCTCGCCGAGGAGCAGGTGCACCGCCTCAGCCGGGCCGTCTCCGATCCCGAGCGCTTCGCTCGGGACCGCGAGGACGCCTTCGAGCGGTTCCAGCGGCTCCCGATCGAGCCGAACCCGCTCTTCCGCGGCTACGGCTACTTCACCAACGTCGATCTCTCCGGCATCGATCCCGAGGAAGCGGGTACGCCCGTCCCGCGGCCCGACCCGCTCCCGGGAGCCGTTCGGATCGTCCACGACGCCTCGGGCACGAGCGTGGACGTCCCGGCGCCGCTGAGGGACGCGGGCGTCGAGGTCGTGCCACTCTCGGCACTCTGGAGCGGCCCGGCCGAGGGGGTGGCCGACTTCCTGCGGGGTGCCGAGGAGCCGACCGACAAGCTCTCGGCGCTCTCCACGGCGCTCCTGAACCGGGGGTACCGGCTCGACGTGCCGGACGCCTTCTCCGAGCCGGTACGCGTCCAGGACCTCACGATCCTCTCGACCCCGCGCGCGGCGCTCTCGATCCGGCGCGCCGTCCGGGCGGGGGCGAGGACGCAGCTGTTGATCACCGAGGAGGTGTACTCCGCTCCGGACGGGGCCGCCCCTGCGCAGCGACTCTACGCCTCTTCGACCGACGTTGCGCTCGGGGAGCGGGCGAAGGCCGTCCATCTCACCGTCCACGCGCCCGATCTTCGCACGGTGTCGATCTATCGACGCACCGCCACCACCGGGGACGACGGGCGGTTGGCCTGGCTGTGGAACGGGTTCGGCGGGTTCCGGACGAAGATCCGCAATCAGACGCGGCTCACCGGTCGCGGCTCCAAGGTCGACGACCTCCAGACGTTCTACGGCGCGAAGGACCAATCGTTCGACAGCTCGGTCGACTTCACGCACGTCGCGACCGACACCCACGCCCAGTCGATCACGCGCGGCGTCTTCCGGGACGCGGCCCGGGGGATGAGCCGGGGGCTGGTGCGCATCGAGCCGGAGGCCGCGAAGACGGTCGTGTTCATCTCGGAGCACGCGATGCTGCTCTCCCCGGGGGCCCGTTCGGACACGATCCCCATCCTCGAGATCCTGTGCCGCGACGTCAAGGCGACCCACTCGAGCTCGGTCGCGCCGGTCGACCCCGAGAAGGTCTTCTATCTCGAGTCCCGCGGGGTCGGGCAGCCGGACGCCGTTCGGATGATCGGCGAGGCGTACCTCTCCTACGTCCTCGAGAGGGCCCCGGTCGCCGGGCTCCGGGAGATCCTGTATCCCGACCTCGCGGCGCGCTGGGACGGCCGGGAGATCGCCTGGCGACCGGACCCCTTCCCCGCGCTCCCTTCGCTCGAGGTGTCGGGCAGCGAGG
>JASHVA010000204.1 GCA_030039715.1 Thermoplasmata archaeon
TCCCCGAGAAGACCCGGCCGGTCGCGATCTCGCCGGCGTTCGGGTCCATCGTGATGTCGGTGACCATGAACGCGGTCGGTCCCGCGGGGTCGGTGTTCAACATCGCCTGGCCGATCGGCGAGCCGACGTCCCCCTTCCAGATGTTCGGGATGCGGTACTTCTGCGCGACGTGCGGGCTCGGGAGATGGCGCACGACCATGTCGAAGATGACGTCGTTGATCCGCGCCCGCTGCGCGATCTCCTTCGTCCGGCCGCTCGTCACGTACTCGATGATGTCGGGGAACTTGACGCCCGTGCGCTGCATGTACGGCACGCTGATCGCCCAGTTGTCGTAGCCGGAGCCGAAGGCGACCGAGCCGTCGCGCGGGTCGACGGACCACTCGTCGACGAACTCCTCGGGCGCCATCCGCCGGATGAGCTCGTTGACCTCGGTGATGATCCCGGTGAACCGCTTTTGGAGGGCGTCGGAAGTGAGCTGGAGTTCCTTGATCGCGCGGTCGACCTTGTTGATGAAGAGCACCGGTTTCACTTTCTCCCGGAGCGCCTGGCGGAGCACCGTCTCGGTCTGGGCCATGACGCCCTCGACGGCGCAGACCACGACGACCGCCCCGTCGACCGCGCGCATCGCGCGCGTCACGTCCCCGCCGAAGTCGACGTGGCCCGGCGTGTCGATGAGGTTGATCAGGTAGTTCTCCTTCTCGTACTCGTGGACGATCGAGACGTCCGCGTTGTTGATCGTGAGGAGCCGCGCCTGCTCCTGCTCGTCAAAGTTGAGGAGGAGCTGCTTGCCCGCGAGCTCGTTCGAGATCATGCCGGCGGCGGCGAGGAGGTTGTCGCTCAGCGTGGTCTTCCCGTGATGGATGTGCGCGACGATCCCGATGTTGCGGATCTTGTCGACGTTCCGCATCATCTCGGGGATGGCCTGCGCCAGTTCGGCTCGAATGTGGGTCATGCTCTCGGAACCTCCCGGGGCCCTAGCGGGCCGACTGCGCGACCCGCTCGACCTCTTCCTTCCGTCCCACCGCGAAGCTCGAGAGGTTCGCCTTCGCCGCGAGGCTGATCTCGTCCGCGAGGCACGTCTGGATCGGCTTCGTGGACTTGCGCGACGCCGTGATCGCGCCCTGAGCGATGTTGCGAATCGCGACGTTGAGGCGGCGGGCCGGCGACGCGTCCACCGCGCGCGGGACGCTGATGCCCCCGAACTGGAGCCGCGTGACCTCCTCGCGGGGCGCGGCGTTCTCGACCGCGTCGACCAGGAGCTGGAGCGGGTTCTTCCCCTCCTTCTTCGCGAGCTCCTCGAAGGCGAGCCGCACGGTCGCGAGCGCCTTCGACTTCTTCCCCGTGAACTTCCCGCCCTTCATCAGGTGATTTGCGAGCCGCTCCACGAGATGCATCCGCGTCTTCAGGAACGGCTTCCCCGAGAGGCGGCCCTCGCTGTGGGGCGAGTACACGGGGTGGAGGTAGAGGTACGGCAGGAGCCCGACGTCGTGAACCTCGAGTCCCTCGTACGGGTACTTGCCGAAGAGCGGGGGCACGGGGAACGGGGCCGGAGCCGCCGGCTGCGGGCGCTGGACCACCGGTCCGGCGTCCTCGCCGGTCGGCTCGGGCGGCAGCATCCCTTCGGGGGTTCCGTTCATCGCGCCGGCTTCTCCTTGCGTCCCCGGACGAGCTCGTCCAGCGACACTCCATTGACCTGAATGACCTTGTAACGTACGCCGGGGATGTCCCCGTACGACCGCCCCATGCGGCCCCCGATCCCCTCGACGAGGACCTCGTCGTGCTCGTCGATGAAGTTGATCGCCCCGTCCCCGACCGCGAACGCCGTGACCTGACGGCCGTTCTTGATCAGCTGCACCTTGATGCACTTGCGGATCGCCGAGTTCGGCTGCTTCGCTTCGACGCCGACCTTTTCGAGCACGATGCCGCGAGCCTGGGGGGCCCCCTCCAGGGGGTCCGACCGCTCCTTGAGGTGGAGGGTCCGTCGCTTGTAGTACCGGTCCGACCAGCGTCGCCGCTGGCGGAGCGCGGCGAGACGCCCGGCAGTGTTGATTCCCGATGGGGAAGGCATGGAGGCGGAGGGGCCGAGCCACTGGGTAGCCCTATTTAACGTCCCTGCCGACTGAGTGTCGGTGAACGCCGACTTCGCGACGCGTCGGCCCGCGTGAGCGTCTCTCCGGAGGCTCTGCCGCCGCGTGGGTCCGCGGCGTGGCGCCTCGCGTGGGAGGAGCTCTCCGAGGAAATCCGGCGGTGCACCCGGTGTCCGCTCCATCTCGGGCGAACCCAGGCGGTGGTCTACCGGGGCTCGCTCGCTCCCCGGATCGTGTTCGTGGGCGAGGCTCCGGGGGCCGCCGAGGACCGGATCGGGCTCCCGTTCGTCGGACGGTCGGGCCGTCGGCTCGACCTCGCGGTGGGCCGGCTCGGCCTCTCGCCGGAGGAGTTCGGCATCGTGAATCTCCTCAAGTGCCGGCCGCCGGCCAATCGATTCGACCGTAGGGCGGCCCGTACCTGCCGACCGTTCCTCGACCGGCAGCTCGCCCTGCTCCGTCCGGAGCTCCTCGTCACGCTCGGAGCGTCCGCCCTGCGCGCGATCGACCCGGCAGCCCCGCCGGTCCTCGCGGCCGCGGGCCGATTGCGGGCGGACCTCGACCCGCCCGTCGTTCCGTGGCTCCATCCCGCCGCGGCCCTGCGTTCTCGCCGGTGGTCGGAACGCTGGGATCGCGACGTGGACGGACTCGCGACGTGGCTGCGCGCGCGCGCCGCGCAACCCGTTTAACTCGCCCCGGACTCCGAGCTTCGTGCGCACCGTCGAGCTGTTCTTCATCGAAGGCTCGTACGCGACCGTCGGGGACGAGGTCGTCGTCGAGCTGTACGGTCGGACACGGGAGGGCGAGGCGACCGTCGCGCGCTACTACGGCTTCCGACCGTACTTCGTCCTTCTCGAACCGACGGCCGAGGAGCGGCAGCGCCTGGCCGGTGACCCCGAGATCATCTCGGTCGACGAGACCGAGGAGTGGGTCGCGGGCCGGGTCCGTTCCGCCGTCAAGGTCGTGCTCCATCGTCCGTTCCTCGTCCCGGACTATCGCAAGAAGTTCCAGCGAGTCGGCGAGGAGGCGAACGTGCTCGCGTGCGACATCCCGTTCGTTCACCGGTTCCTCTACGACAAGGGCCTCGGTCTCACTCTCGCCTTCGAGGCCGAGGAGGAATCCGAGGACGTCCGCGCTCGCTACACGGTGACGAACGTCCTTCGGGTCGTCACGACCGAGCGGGACATACGCCCGGCGGACGCGTTCCGCCCCTCGCTCCGCGTCCTCTCCTTCGACATCGAGAACGCGATCCGGGAGCGGACGATCTACACGATCTGCGGCGTGGCCGAGGGCGGGGGTCGCCCCCGCCGCACGTTCCGCCTCGGCGACCCGAGCGAGCGGAAGATCCTCGAGGAGTTCCTGCGCATCGTGCAAGAGGACGACCCTGACATCCTGACGGGCTACAACGTCGGCGGGTACGATTTGCCGCTGCTCGAGGAGCGGATCCCCGTCGTCGGCCTCTCGAGCCTCGCGCTCGGGCGGGACCGCTCCGCGCCGCGCTCGAGCGGCGGGGGCGACCGGGTCTGGAAGCTGACGGGCCGCATCGTCGCCGACGCCTGGTGGGCGGCGCGACGCGAACTTCACCCGAAGCAGGAGACGCTCCAGTACGTCGCCCGCACTCTCCTCGGCGACTCGAAGCTGGACGTCGATCGGCG
>JASHVA010000205.1 GCA_030039715.1 Thermoplasmata archaeon
ACTCACGACCCTCGCGCCGGTGCTGGGCGGCGATGTATCCGAATAGCCGCCGATCCTCCGCCGCCTCTGCGATCGCCGCCGCGGCTCGCTCCCGGGTATGACCCGTCAGCTGAGCCACCCACTCCGAGTCTGAATCTCCCTCGAACTTCATCGCGTCAGCCCGTCGGAGTAGCGCTGGGCGCAATGAGACTTGCACCTCGACGGCGGACGAGCCCTCCGGACAGAACGTCTAGTCCGGTGTCTTCGATCCGACGGTAATGACCGGTCGAGCCCCTGCTGTCGTGTTGGCCCAAGCTCGTTCGATGTCCGAGAGCGGAAAAACTTGAACCGGGATCTCCCATCCCGACTTGGTCGCAGCGCCGAACAGCAGGCGAACGTCCTCCAACAACCGGGCGGGTGGGACACTTCCTGTGCCGCTACCCATGAGCGTGATCGCCGTAGATCGAAGGACGGCGGCGGGCAACGATACGTTCGGTCCGGAGACCGAGCCGATCTCCACATACCGGACCGCGGCTCTGTCACGGCCGGAGCGCGCGGCGGCGATTAGCAAGCGCCCGGCGCTCTCTCCCCAGAGATAATCGAGCACTACATCCACGCCTTCGGCGAACTGCGCCTCCAGGGCCCGATCGAGCTGTGATGGATCCTGATCCAGACGAATCGTGGCGTTGGCGCCCCAGGTCGTCACTCGGGCTAGGGCGGCCGGATTGCGCCCCGTCGCCACGACGTTCTTCGCGCCGAGCTGTTTGGCTACCCGTACGGCCAGTCCCCCCGCCGCCCCCGTGGCTCCGTTCACCAGCACCGTCTCGCCGGCCGCGAGCTTGGCGCGTTCGGCGAGCGCCACCCAGCAGGACAGCCCGGGGTTGGCGATTGCGGCCGCCGTCACGTCCGTGAGTCCATCGGGCAACGGAACGCAGTGATCCCGGTCAACGACGGTCGTCTCGCACAGGCTTCCGTAGGGCGCCCTCGGGAATGCGAAGAACCACCGGCGACCGTCCCCATCGCGGCCCACGCCGTCGATCCCCGCGACGAACGGCAACGCGCCCGGGGAGTCATAGTGGGTCCCTGCAGCCCGGCTCTTCGTTGTCCGGCTGATCGCACCCGCCGTGACCTTGATCAGCACTTCTCCTTCCTCGGCACTCGGGTCCGGAAAGTCCGAATAAACAGGGCCCCGGCCCCGTTCGTGCACCACCGCCGCCTTCATACCTAATCTCGGCGCAATCGCTTATGTGTAAAATACACTCATATATAGGAGCACCGACTCTTCGTTCTGTGCGAATGTCCGACTTCACCGAGGATCCGGAGTTGCGGGACCTGCACCTAGCACTTCTGGAGATAGTCGGGGTGATCAACCGGCCAGAGCGGGACGTGGAGATGATCCGACAATCCGGAATCACGCTGGAGCGAGCGCTCTTCCCCCTGCTGGTAGAGATAGACAGATTCCGACCCATTGGCGTGGTAGAACTTGCCGAGAGAGTGGGCCGCGACTACACGACGGTGAGCAGGCAAGTCGCTCGGCTGGTGAAACTGAGGCTCGTGGAACGCCGAGTGGCGCCCTCCGACAGACGAATTCGGCTGATATCTCCCTCAGCGCGCGGGAGAACCGTTGCTTCCAAGATAGCCCGGGCAAGGGAGGCACTCGCACGATCCGTGTTCGCCTCCTGGAGTCCGAGCGAATTCCATGAGTTCGTTCGGCTTACCCGCAAGTTCGCCGACGCAATCCGAGGCCCCGGGAGTCGAGCCTGAACCGAGATGGGCGCGGCGCGCATCTTTCTAGCCCCAACTCCGACGTTTGAAACGAGATTTGCTGCTCTCCACCTTCAACTCGCGGACAGCGAGCTCCATCGACAAGCTGATTCTACGGCTCTCCTATCTGGTACACCCAGCCCATGTCGGGAGATGCCGATCCGGCCCTGGAAACCGGTAAGAGTGGCATTTCGCTGGCCGAACTGTCGAGCCCCCCACGGCGGTGGGGACGCCCGCTGACTCGGCGCGCTCGCGGGGCTTTGATCCTCGGCGTGGCTACTGCGATTGTCGTTGCAGGAGTGGGATACTATTTCGTGTCTCGGGAGGCCAATGCCCCTCCTTTCGGTAACCTGGCGTGGCAGGTGCCGAATCCTGGCATAAACATTCTCGACCAGGCGGTCGCCGGCTCCCTTTACGTCGTCAACGAACTTACGGCGAACTTGTCGGGGAACAGCACGATCCTTCTCCGATCGATCACGATCGACACCGGCAATGTCGCCTGGCAAATTACCAGGTCAGTGCTCTACTTCCCGGGCGGGGGGCCCTGCGAACTTACAGTCGTCGGAAGTACCGTCGTGTTCGCTTACTACCAGCAGTTCGAATGGAACCTTGTTGTGGACCTCTTTAACGAGTCGACGGGAGCTCTGTCCGGAAACGCCTCGCTTAAAGTGAATCACGCGGACGAGGTGTCGGTGGAGGCGACCGGGGCGAACCTTTACTTCGCGGGAATCGAATCCGCAGCTTCGAACGAAAGTGACGAGTCCAGCCTGACCTTCGTCACCGACGCGTTCACCATTGAGGGCGACCAAGTTCTCCCCGCGTGGAACGTCACCACATGGTTGGGCTACGCGGACTCGTTCGGCACGGATTCGAGCTCGTTTCTCTTGAATTCGGAGTACGCGGTGGGATGGATCTATCAATTTGGTAAGGTGGCCGCGACGAATCTCTCGACAGGGGTCACGAAGGAGATCTCCAACAACCCGTTCGAGACGCCCTTCGGTGCCCTGGCAGGAGACGAACTCTTCGACATCCAGCAAACGGGGGGCGGATGGGAATTGGGCCAATTCAACCTGACGACCGAGACCAGCCAAGTGCTCTTCACGCTCACGACGGGCGGAGGCCTCGCGAAAGTCGGCCCCTATTTTCTGATCGAGTCGGGGTGTGGTTTCGTCGGCTTCGCTGATTGCAGCGCCAACTTGTCGGCGTACTCCGACTCCGGATCGTTGGCCTGGGAGGAGAACATCGACGGCTCCGTGAATCCCGCCTCTAGCACCTACTCTGTGTTCCTCCCCACCAGCCAGAGCGTCCTATTCGTAGGGACACCGAACTCGTTCCCAGGACCGGACGGCAGCACGTCGAGCTACGATACTGTCTTCGTGCTAGTGTCCCTGGACTCGGGTCAAGTTCTCGACCGTGTGTCCTACAGCTACTCGGTCAGTCTTCCGAGCCTCTCCGCGGGAAGCGGATCGCCGCCACCGGTCCTCTATGTCTACACAGCCGCAGACGACCGCGTGATCTACTCCTACGGGTCGAGCCTCGCCGCGTCCGAAGTGTAAGTGCCGGCATCGAGAGCCCCTTTTCCGGGGCGCCGGTTGTCTTGGATTGGCCCGCACCGAAGATGAAGAAAATCTGGGGGCGATCCTATCAATCCGCCGGGCCGAATGATAGCGGCTGCGTGCAATGAGAATTGCAGCCATTGTGGTTCGGCACCGTGGTTCCACGAGGGCCCCTCAAGGCACGGAGCGCCCTTGCGCGCGGGTGTCCGGAGGGCAGGGCTCAGGGCGGCGGCGGCGGTGGCGGGGGCGGGGGCCACCCGGCTCCCGGCGGAGGACCACCGGTGGGGGGCGCAGCCCCAGGCGGTGGAGGTGGTGACCAAGCGGCGGGTGGGGGCGGTGCCGGCCGCCGACCCCTTGGTCGGAGAACCAACAGGCCGACAAGCGCGCCGATCACGATGATTACGATCACCCCGATCACGATGTAGCCGTCGTCGCCCCGCAGGCCCAAGAAACCGGCGCCGGGACTGGAGCTGTTCGAGTGGCCGCCCGAACCGGTCCCGCTGATCACGATCAGTACGGACGCCGGATTTCCCTCGACCGTGAAG
>JASHVA010000206.1 GCA_030039715.1 Thermoplasmata archaeon
CGAAGGACCTCAAGGTCCAGGGCAAGTACGGCGTCGACTACCAGCACTACTGGGTCGACGAGAAGGGAGAGACGATCATGTGCCTAGTCCACGCGCCGAGCGCGGAGGCCGCGGCGCGCGTACACAAGGAAGCTCATGGGCTGGTCGCGGACGAGATCCGCGAGGTCAAGCAGGGATAGGCGGGCCGAAGGCGCGCGGGTCCCCGCGCTCGGTTCGGGACACCCGACCGTCAGTGAGTGGAGGCGACTCCGATGCGGTCGAACTTCACCTTCAGCGCGAGGATCGCGAGCGCGAGTACGAGCGTCAGCGTGTTCGCCGCGATCACCGGGATCGACGAGGTGAGGATCCCGTAGCCCACCCATCCTACGAGGCCCACGGCGAAGACGGAGAACGTGACGAACGAGATGTCGCGAGCGTCCTTGAGTCGCCAGACTCGGACGACCTGGGGCACGAAGGCGGCAGTCGTGAGCGTGGCGGCGATCGAACCGATCAGCGTGACCCACCCGGACGCGTCCATCGGCGCTCGCGGGGACGTCGGCTCGGATGAACTCGTCGTTCCATCCCCCGGGGACGTCACGTCTGCCGCCGGCCGACGGACCGCCCCGTCTTCCGCGGCTGACGGGGCGACCAAGCGTGCCGGTCCATGCGGACCCGGCCCCCTCGGAAGGAGACCCCCTCCATCTCGAGGCGAAGCCGTTGCTCGCGCCCCTCCTCGCCCGGGAGGGCGATCCGTCCCCCCGCGGCGACGACCCGGTGCCAGGGCAGCCCGTCGGCTCCGTACAGCGCGCGTACCGTGAGCCGCGCGCCGCGCGGATGGCCCGCCGCGGCGGCCGCCTCTCCGTACGTGATCACGCGGCCCCTCGGGACGCGAGCGATCACGGCGCGGATCCGCTGGAGGATCGGCATCCGGCCGGGTTCACGATCGGGGCGTAATGTCGGTTGCACCCCCGCCCCGCTAGGTGGGGGGCGCCGGAGGTCCCCCGGCACAACGCTCGACCCGGGGGCCGGGCTCGGTACGGCCCGGCCGTGTCAGTTCTCGTCCACCCGGGTACCGGAGATGTGGCGGAGCCCCCACCGTCGCATGGACGCGACGACCGGGCGGAGTTCCTCACCCTTCGGCGTCAGGAAGTACTCGGACCGCGGAGGATGGCGGCTGTAGAGTCGGGACTCGACGATGCCCTGCTCTTCGAGCCGCTTCAGTCGCTCCGAGAGCAGGTTGGTCGCGATCCCCTCGGGGGACGCGGAGAACTCGACGTAACGTCGCTTTCCCTTCAGCAGGTCCCGGATCACGAGCAACGTCCACCGGTCCCCGAGGATATCCAGCGTGTTCGCCACGGGGCAGACCGACCTTCCGCCCGGGGGTGGGCCGTCCCGCCGCTCGCGGGCGATCGCCGTGTGTCGTGCCATGTTCGCACCGGTTAGGGCGAGGGAGTACTTAATTAGTAGCACAATCTATAGTGACTTTCATAATGCAAGCCACTCCTTCCCGAACATGGTCCCCGTGGTCGGTCTTCGCGATCACGAGCCTCGGAACGTTCGCGGTCGTCCTCGACGCCCTCATCGTGATCATCGCCTTTCCCACGATCTCCCGGGCCTTCCAGGGTGCCGACGCGGCGGACGTGTCGTGGGTGGTGAACGCCTACACCATCGTCTACGCCGTGCTGCTGGTCCCGGCAGGTCGTTTCGCCGACCTCGTCGGCCGCAAGCGGATCTTCCTTCTCGGAATCGCCATGTTCGCCCTCTTCTCGGGGCTGAGCGGCGCCGCCCCGACGCTGGGGCTGTTGATCGCCTTTCGTGCGGCGCAGGCGGTCGGCGGCGCGCTGCTCACGAGCACCGGCCTCGCGCTCACGCTCGGCGCATTCCCTCGCGAGCGCCGTATCCTGGCGGTGACGCTGGTGGGCGCAATCGCCGCGATCGCGGTCGTCGCAGGGCCGACGCTCGGCGCCCTCATCGTCCAGTACGCGGACTGGAGGTGGATCTTCTTCCTTAACCTCCCGATCGGGGCCGTCGTAGCGGTGGCCGGTTACGCCGTGCTCACGGAGTCACGGGACGTGGCCGCCGGCGCCCGGCCCGACGTGCTCGGGATAGCACTGCTCGGGACGGGAGCGGCGCTCGTGACCTACGGGATCGTGGAGAGCGGCACGCTCGGTTGGGGAAGTCTGCCCGTGGTGGCGTCGATGGTGGTCGGCCTCGCCCTGCTCGCAGCGTTTGCCGTGCAACTGCGCTCCGCGCGGCATCCGGTCGTGGATCCGGAGCTGTTCCGGGACCGCGGATTCGTCTTCGCGAACCTCGGAATGCTCGTCTTCTGCGTGGGCTTCACGGCGAGCTTCTTCAACACCGTTTATTTCCTCACCGAGGTCTGGCACTACCCGCTGCTCTGGGCGGGCCTCGCGCTCACCCCGCCGGCGCTGACGGTCGCCTGCCTCGCGCCCATCGCGGGTCGGCTCACGACGCGCTTCGGACACCGTCGCCTCGTGGTCCCGGGCGGCCTCATCTACGCCCTGGGTCAGGGGCTGCTCTGGTACCGGGTCACGCCCCGCCCGGACTACCTCGGCGTGTGGCTTCCCGGGTCGATCGTGATGGCCGTGGGAATCGCTTTCGTGCTCCCGGTGCTCACGAGCGCGTTCTCCTACAACCTGCCTCCGGGCCGGTATGCGGTCGGCACCGGGGTCGGGATGTCGTTCCGGCAGTTCGGCTCGGTGGTCGGCGCCGCTCTCGCGATCTCGTACCTCGCTTCGCTCGGGAGCGGGCTCTCGGCGTACCACCAGATCTGGCTCCTGACCATCGTCTCCGGCCTCGCGACGAGCGTTCTGGGACTCGGGCTCTCCCGAACGTCGGAGTTCCGAGCAATCGTCGAAGGCAACGAGCGGCGAGGATCGGCGGCCGTGGTGTCCGCCGCTCCGAGTACGTCGGTCGGCACGAGCTCGGCTCGGTACACACCGGGAGCCTCTCCCGACTCGAGTCGAGGTCTCGTCCGAGTCGAACGCTCGTCGGGCGCGGAAGCGGTCCGTCCTCCAACCGCGATCTCCGTTGGACCGCCGCCGCCTACGTAAGGTGGTTCGCCCCCGGCTCGGAGCACCTGGGCCAACGCAGGGATTCACCCCGGCGATCCGCGCCGACAGCCGGGCTGCAATGGCCGTTGCACCCCGCGGCGGCCGGGCGGGCTTAGCGCTCTCGGGCGGCGCGCTCGAGGGCGGGCACATCGATTTTCTGCATCTTCAGCATCGTCCGAGTCACCCTGGCCGCGCGCTCCGGATCCGGATCTGCGAGGAGCTCCGAGAGCCGCGTCGGCACGACCTGCCAGGAAACCCCGAAGCGGTCCTCGAGCCAACCGCACTGCCCCGCCTTTCCGCCGCGCGTCAAGCGGTTCCAGAGGGTATCGACCTGCTGCTGCGTCGAGCAGCTGATAGCGAGGGAGATCGCGGGATTGAACCGGAACACGGGCCCGCCGTTGAGCGCGATGAACGGTTGACCGGCCAGCTCGAATTCCACGATCATCACGGAGCCGGGTACTCCCGGCCCGGCCGGCCCGTACCGGGTGACCCTACGAATCCGGGAGCGCTTGAACAGGGAGACGTAGAACCGGGCCGCCGGCTCGGCGTCCGTGTCGAACCAGAGGAACGGAGAGATCCCGCGAATCGACACGGCGGGTTCGTCGCGGCTCGGTTTTCTCGCAGGCATACGGAAGGCCCGATGGAGAGAGGCGCGCTTAATCCTGAGTTCGGTGCCATCCTAAGGCACTCGGAACGCACGGACCTTCGATCGATCGGCGCGATCCGTCACGGGGCTTTCGTCGAGCGCCCCGTTCGGGCGCGCAGGAGCCTCTGGGGAGATGACGCAAGATCGCACGAGGGCGGCGTTGGGAGGGAGACGGAAACCACCGTCGTCGAGTCCGGACGGTCCTAGGGCCGAACTTTGTACCAAACTAAGTTATACAACGGGACGTTCCGGCCTCCGGACGTGCGAGTAAGCCGGTTCGTACCGATTCTCTGAACTCGAGGGGGACCGAGCGTCCCGCAGTCCGTCAAAGGGACCGGGGAAGATGAGCGGTAGCAGAAGTGGTTGGACGAGAGCGCTGGTAGTTGTCGCCGCGGTCGTGATGGTCGGCACGGTGCTCACCGGCCTCGTGCAGGGCACCGGCGGAGCCGTGGCTCCGGCCGAGGTGAATCTGACCGCGGTCTCGACCCCCTCGAGTCCCGCAACGACGACCGCGCCCGTTACGTCCACCCCTTCGAGCTCGGTCTCGTCTACGAGCGGAGACGGTCTCACGATCAACAAGGTCCTTGCGGCGGCGGTTGAAGCGAAGGAAAAGGCGCTTCTCGCCGCGGGCGGTAACCTCTCCGATTTCCATCCACCCAACCTCCACGAGGGGTTGCCCCCCTCGGAGACGAACGGCGTGGTCACTCCTCTCTACGCCGTCGCTCCCGCTCCCCTCGGTGTCGCGTACTATGGGGAGAGTAACACCACCGGCACGATCCAAGCCACCTCCGTGAACACGACCAGCCTCGTGGGTACGTGGACGACCACGGACCCGACGGGAACCGCGGCGGAGCTCTTCGACACGAGCAGCGGCAACGCCGCCGGCGAGTTCGGAGCGCAACTGAACACGGTGCTCGTGAACGTGACGCTGAAGGGTCAGACCAGCTTCGCGTCGGACCCCAACGCACCCTCCGGCTGTCCCTCGGCGGGCGACTATGTCGCCCTGGCCGGCAACGTCTGCCCGAACGAATTCTGGCTGCAGAACTACATCGAGTTCAGCGAGGCCTCGCACTCGCTCACGATCAGCGGCGAGATCTGGAACTTCTCGAACCCCACGGCCGACTGGTCGGGTGCGGGGGCTCAGACCCTCGAAGGCTTCGGCAGCGTCGAGGAAGAAGAGGTCTATCAAAGTCCCAGCAGCGGGACGCTGACCATCCCCGCCGGTGCGACCCAGGAGGAGTTCACCGTCGATCTCTACGAGAACTACACTCAAGCCCCCTGCCACACCGACACGGTCGCCGGGAGCGGAGTGCCGTCGTGCGGGACGATCAGCACGACCGAACCCGTGAACGAGCTCTTCCTCAACTACACGGTCCGGAACGCCCAGGGCCAGAGGATCTGTCCAACCACCGAGCCCACGGGGCGGGTCTGCGGTGAGTTCGACGACGTCTTCTTCAACTCCGTGGGGCCGAGCAACCCGACCGGGGTACCGGTGTACGGTCCCAACGGTCAGATCGGTTCCGCCTACATGCAGGCGAACGGGACGGCATACGACCCGCTCGGTCTGACCAACGACTTCGAGTTCGACTACGGCATCGGTTCCGACGACGGTGCGACGAACAACATCGTCTACGAGGACGGCATCGTCGGAGTCGACTACTGTCCGACCGCGGATTCGACGCTCACGTCCGGGGGCGACCTCGGATGCAGCACGTACAGCGCTACCCCGGCCGCGGTCGACTACGGAGGCGAAACCGGAGAGACCAGCACCGGTGAGGTGGCCTACTGGGCACCGCAGGGCAGTGCGTACGCCACCACGCCAGGACCGACCCTTCTGACGGGTGCCGCCACGCCGATCACCCATCTCGATACCGGGCCCTCGCTGCTGATCGGGCTCTGGAACATGACGGGCAGCGCGTACACCGGCGGAACGCCGTACCCGGCCTACGAGGGAGGGGAACCGCTCAGCTACGCGAACATTCATCCCGCCAATGCCTGGGTGGGGATCGCCCAGGACCTTCAGCCGGACACGAACGTCCCGAGCCAGAACTACTACCAGGTCGCCCCGACCTTCGGCTTCTTCTCGTACTGGAAGGGGTCCGGTGGCGACCCGACCACGACGGAGCTGGGGTCCAACCTCTGGCTCCCCGCCGGATGGTACACTATCGAGGTCCTCCTGAGCGGCTACTATCCGGTGGTCGAACAGATCGACCTCACCGGTCCCTCGGCCCCGTTCATCACGTTGACGCCGGATTGGTCGGCCGGGGCCTACACGCCCGATTGGGCGTTCAGCAACGGCGACCTCGCGAACCTCTCCGTGTCTCCCTCGAACACGGTTCCGGACGGCGCGGGCACGTCGGTCAGTCCGTACCTCGTCTCCGCACCGGCACCGAACATCGGGACCGTCTCCGGTGTGCAGATCGGAAAGCCCGGCTCGCTCTCGTGGCTGTTCTCGAACCTGAACGACTACCTGTTCACGGTCTGGATCGGGGCGTTCATCAACAGCACGACGGCGGTCACCCAGTTCAACCCGGCCCCGTCGTTCCCCATGGACTACCCATCCTGGCAGCTCAACTCGCTCGCCGAGTTCGACGTGCCGTCCGTCGACGGGTTCCAGTACTATCTGCTGAACACGCAGAATCTCGCCGTCATCGGGGCGAGCCACATCTACGCCTGGGACAACAGCGAGGCCCAGTCCTCGATCTACAGCGTCATCGTGAGCAACGGTGCGAACGACTTGATCGCGGGCAACACGTTCGCCATCTCGAACCGGGGGGTCGACTTCACCGGAGGGGGAACGACCGACACGTCCACCATCAACGGCGTACCGGTGACGTTCGCCTTGCCACCGGCCCGGAACACCGTCTGGGGGAACACGTTCGTGCCGACTCCCCAGACCAGCTACACGGGACTCGTGGCGTACACGCCGCAGGACTCGCTGACGCTGGGCGAAGCGTACGATCGGGTCTACAACAACATCTTCGCCGCGAACGGAACGGTCAACGCGACGGCGAACGCCGGCGCGACCGACCTCACGCTGTGGAACGTCACGTGCGTTCCGGGCTACGTCGCGCTCGCCTCCGGGTACTATCCTGGGACGACCGTCTGTGAGTCGACGAGCTATTCGCAGAGTTTGGACGGCTACACGCTGACCGGGAGCATCGTCGGGTCGAGCTACCAGGGCGGAAACTTCTGGGCGGCGTACGGCAACGAGCCGAACCCGTACGCGAACGTGCCGTTCAAGGCGCGACTGACGTCGGTCACCGGAACCGCCGAGATCTCCGCGACGACCGCCGGATTCGCCGGGGACTACGCTCCCCTCATCACGACGACGGTCTACGACACGAACTTCGCCGAGACCGGCCTGCCGAGCTCCTCCACGGCCTCGGAGTTCGAGGTCGCGGTCACGAGCGCGAGCAGCTACACTTGGCTGAACGAGACGGCGACCTCCTCCGGCGCACTCTGCTCGGGCGACCCGTGCGTCGACTTCTACCTCCCGAACGGGGCCTACACCTACCACGGGTACAGCAGCGCCGCCTACGCGGCCGCGCCGTCGGTCGGGTCGTTCACGATCTCGGGGTCGCCGATCGGGGTCGAGACCACCTTCGCCTTCGGCCCATCGTACGCGGCGACCTTCACGGAGACCGGACTCGCGTCCGGGACTTCGTGGACGGAGAGCGTGGCGGGACAACCGTCGGTGACCAGTACGGCCACCACGCATGTCTTCGAGCTCCCGAACGGAGACTATGCCTACCAGACCACGGTGCCGGCCGGCTACACCACGTCGGTTTCCGGCTACTCCGGCTCGATCGTGGTCAGCAGCGCCGCGGTCGGGACGAGCGTGCCGTTCTACGCCCCGCTCACGACGCCCGCGACCCCCACGGTCAGCGCCGTGTCGATTGACGCCGACCAACCGCTGACCGTCAGCGGGACCATTCCGACGACCGGGGTGCCGACGTACTCGTGGACGTGGCTGGAGTCCGTGAACGGTGCCTCTCCCACGACCGCGAGCCAGTGCTCGGTCGGTTCCGGCGCCGGCGCCTCGGGTGGCGCCGCGGAGACCTGCTCGATACCGGGCAGCAGCCTCGCGGGCGGATCGACGTACTCGTTCGCGCTCCAAGTCACCGACAGCGCCTACATACCGGAGAGCGAGACCTCGGGCGGTTCGGCGACGGTTTCGGTCGCCTCGGCCCTGGCCGCCCCCGGGACCCCGACCGTCAGCGCCGCCGCGCTCGATGCCGACCAGGCGTTGACCGTGACCGGGTCGATCCCGACCTCGGGAACGGCGCCGTACGTCTGGCAGTGGCTGATCTCGGAGAACGGCGGACTGTTCGGGGACGCGTCGGTCTGCTCGGTCGACAGCGGTTCGGGCGCTTCGAGCGGAGCGACGGAGACCTGCTCCGTCGCCGGCGGCTCACTCGCGGCCGGGAACGACTTCGCGTTCGAGCTCCAGGTGACCGACAGCGCGGCGACCCCCGAGACGTCCGTCTCGCCGTCGTCGGCGACCGTGAACGTGGCGACCGAGCTCGCCGCGCCCGGTGCCCCGACGGTGAGCGCGACCGCGCTCGACGTCGACCAGGCGCTGACGGTAACCGGCACCATCCCATCGTCCGGCACCGCGCCGTACTCCTGGCAGTGGCTGGTGTCGGTCGACGGCGGAACGTTCGGGGACGCCACGCAGTGCACGGCCGGCAGTGGCACCGGCGCGTCGGCCGGCGCGACAGAAACGTGCGCGATCGCGGGCAACGAACTCTCTGCCGGGCACACCTACACGTTCGAACTGGCCGTGACGGACGGAGCCTCGAGCCCCGAGGTCACGGTTTCGCCCTCGTCGCCCTCGGTGGCGGTCGCGTTCGCGTTGATCGCCCCGTCGGCCCCCTCCGTCAGCGCCACGGCGCTCGACGTGGACCAGGCGCTGACGGTGACGGGCACCGTACCCACCACGGGGACGTCGCCCTACTCCTGGCAGTGGCTGATCTCGGTGAACGGCGGGACGTACCTGGATGCGACGCTATGCGCGCTCGACAGCGGTTCGGGTGCGGCCGGCGGAGCGACCGTGACCTGCGCGATCGCCGGCAACACGCTGACGGTCGGCGACACCTACGCGTTCGAGCTCGAGGTCCAGGACGGTGCGACGAGTCCGGAGAGCGCGACCTCCACGGGTTCGTCGGCCGTGACGGTCTCGACGACGCTGACGGCGCCGTCGGCGCCGACGGTGAGCACGACGTCGCTGGATTCGGACCAGACGCTGACCGTGACGGGAACGATCCCGACCACGGGAACCTCGCCCTACGCCTGGCAGTGGCTGGTATCGGTGGATGGCGGAGCGTTCGGGGCCACGACACAGTGCACGAACAACGGCGGGACCGGTGCGGGCGCGGGCGCGACCGAGACCTGTACGATTCTGGGCGGCACCTTGAGCGGCGGCGCGACCTACGCCTTCGAGCTTCAGGTAACGGACAGCGCGTCGCAAGGGGAGAGCGCCGCATCGGGCGGTTCTCCCACGGTTTCGGTCGCTTCGGCCCTGACGGCGGCGAGCGCCCCGACCGCGAGCGCCACGGCGCTCGACGTGAACCAGGCGCTGACCGTAGCGGACACGATCCCGACCAGCGGGACGGCGCCGTACGCCTGGGAATGGTTCTGGTCGGTGAACGGCGGGAGCTACACGAAGGCGACGGCGTGCTCGGCGGCCACCGGGACGGGAGCGAGCGCCGGTGAGACGGTCACCTGCGCGATCGCGGCGAGCAAGCTGACGAAGGGGGACACCTACGCCTTCGAGCTCGAGGTCACGGACGGCGCGGCCGTGCACGAGACGCGCACGTCGACGGCCTCGTCGACGGTCACCGTGTCGTCGGCGCTGACCGCGCCCAGCACGCCGACCGTGAACCGGCCGGCGCTCGACGCGAACCAGGCGTTGACCGTCAGCGCCAAGCTGCCGAAGACGGGTACGGCCCCCTACGCCTGGCAGTGGCTGATCTCGGTCAACGGCGGCGCGTACGTCGACGCCACGCAGTGCGCGGCTTCGAGCGGGACGGGAGCATCGGCGGGCGCATCGATCGGCTGCGCGATCCCCGCGAATACCCTGGTCCCGGGGGACTACTACACCTTCGAGCTCGAGGTCACGGACCACGCGACGACGCCCGAAACCCAGGTCTCGGCCTACAACCTCGAGACCGTGACCGTCGCGTCGGCGCTAGCGGCCCCGGCGACGCCGACCGTGAGCGCGACGTCGCTGGACGTGAACCAGCCCCTGACGGTGACGGGCACGATCCCCACGACCGGCACCTCGCCCTACTCCTACGAGTGGTTGTGGTCGGTGAACGGCGGTGCGTACGCGGAGGCGACGATCTGTTCGACGGACAGCGGGTCCGGCGCAGCGGGCGGGGCGACCGAGACGTGCTCGATCGCCGCGGGTGCGCTGACGGCGGGCGACCACTACAACTTCAAGCTGGAAGTAACGGACAGCGCGACCACGGCGGAGACGAAGAACTCCGCCGCGTCCGCGAAGGTGACGGTGAAGTCGGAGCTGGCCGCGCCGAGCGCGCCGACCGTGAGTTCGACCCGCCTCGTCGTGACCCAGAAGTTGACCGTCTCCGCGAAGCTACCGTCGACCGGAACGGCCAGCTATTCGTGGCAGTGGCTGGTGTCGGTGAACGGGGGGTCGTACGTGGACGCGACGCAGTGCGCGCCGAGCAGCGGCACGGGCGGCGCGGCGAGCGCGCACGTGGCGTGCTCGATCGTGGGCGGGACGCTGACGGTGGGCGACACCTACTCGTTCGAGCTGGTCGTGACGGACAGCGCGACGACGCCGGAGACGGCGACCTCGGCCGCCTCGGCGACCGTGGAGGTCGTGAACAGCTGAGCCGGCGCGAAGTCGTGGGGGCTCGAAGCGGAGAGTTCACGACCCCGCGAAGACCGGAGGGTCCAACCTTTTCCCCCCGCGGAACGAGGCAGCGCCTCGACTAGTCCGTCCGGTTCGTCAGGAGAAACTCGTTGCCGTCCGGATCGGCGAACACGGCCCGCACGAAGCTTCCCACCGCCGAGTCGACCGTGCGCGGCTCGACCGTGATCGTTCCGCCGCGTCGCGTGATCTCGGCGCAGGCGGCCGCGGGGTCGGGATGCGAGAACGCTACTCCCGAGACCGTGCCGGGGGGTCGGCCCTCCTCGCCGGGGGCCATGATGTGCATCGTGAGCAGCGTCTCCGTTCCCGGGATCGCGAAGACGAGGCGGCTCGCCTTCTCGTCGAACATCAGCTCCTTCAATCGCAGGACGTCCCGATAGAACGTGCGGGACCGGTTCGGGTCGGTAATGTGCAGCGTGATCGCGTGGAGGCCCGAGACGACGTCGCTCACGGAGCGCTCACCGGCCGCTCACGGTTAACTCTTGTGCGAGAACCCTCGTTCGAGGGTCCCCGGCGGTCGCGAACCGGGGCTTATTAGTCCGGTCCGGATGAGTCCGGCCGATCGATGCCGCCCCCGGCCGCGGAACCGGTGTCGCCGCAGGCGGTCGCGACCCCGCTCACCCGGTCGGCGATCTTCCTCGTGGTGACGATCGGGCGCACGCCCGAGAGTCGAGCGACGGTGCGGGGCCTGTGCGCCGACCTCGCGGGCCTGGTCCGGTCCGTCGGATTCCGAGAGCTGGACGGCAGCCTCTCCTGCGTGATGGGGATCGGGTCGGACGCCTGGGACTTCCTCTTCGGTGCGCCGCGACCGGTCGAACTGCATCCGTTCCGAGAGATCCGGGCCGAGGGCCGGGTCGCGCCGGCGACGCCCGGCGACCTCCTCTTCCACCTCCGGGCGAACCGCATGGACCTCTGCTTCGCGCTCGAGACGGTCCTCCTCGCGCGTCTCGCGAAGGTCGCGGCGCCCGTCGACGAGGTGCAGGGATTCCGCTACTTCGACAGCCGGGACCTGATCGGCTTCGTGGACGGCACGGAGAATCCGAAAGGCCCGGACGCGAGCGCCGCGGCGATCGTCGGGGAGGAGGACCCGACGTTCGCCGGCGGCAGCTACGTCGTCGTGCAGAAGTACCTCCACGACCTCGCGGCGTGGAACGCGATCCCCGTCGAGCAGCAGGAACGGATCGTGGGACGGACGAAGCTCGACGACATCGAGCTCGACGACTCGGTCAAGCCGACCTCCGCCCACAACGCCCTCACGACGATCGTGCGGAACGGCGAGGAGGTCGACATCCTCCGGGACAACATGCCGTTCGGGCGGCCGGCCCAGGGCGAGTTCGGGACGTACTTCATCGGCTACGCCCGGTCGGTCTCGATCACGGAGGAGATGCTCCAGAACATGTTCGTGGGAAATCCACCGGGAAACTACGACCATCTGCTCGACGTGAGCCGCGCCGTGACCGGCGGTCTCTTCTTCTGCCCGTCCGCGACGTTCTTGGACGCCGTCGAGTGAGCGTTCGCGGCGATTCCCCCTCGTCCTCCCGGCCCGGCCTCGACTCCGGGCTCACGTTATTTCTACGGGAGCCCCGCACGGAGAGGTCGTTGTGTCGGCTCCGCCTCCCGCCGAGGCACTCCGTCGACTGTGCCCGGTGTGCGGCTCGTCGATCGCCGACGGCAGCCGCTACTGCGAGCGGTGCGGGAGCCGGATCCCGGAGCGCTTCCGCCCGATCCCGGTCGGCCGCTACCCGTTCCCGCGTGTCCAGGTGGATCCGGGCGAGGACCTGCCGTACATCGAGGCCCGCTGGGTCTTCCTCGTCCTCGGGGTCTCCCTGGCGGTCGCCGGCGGGTTCCTCCTGCTCGTCGACGGCATCGTGTCGGCTGCGGCGGGCGGTCGGTCGCTGTTCGTGGACGTCTTCGAGATCCCCGGGGTCGCGCTGCTCGTCGTCGGAGCGGCGCTCCTGATCGTCGGACTA
>JASHVA010000207.1 GCA_030039715.1 Thermoplasmata archaeon
CCTCGAGGAATCTTAGGTTCGCCCTCTTCGTCGCGGGGACCAGGAGCTCCTTGATCGTCCTCGCTCCTTCGGCGGTCTGGAGGACCATCGCCTCGGCGAGTTCGCCCTCCTCGGGCGCGAAACCCGCCATCACTTCGGGATCCTCCAGAAGTACCGACCGCGGGGCGCGGTGCCTCCGCTGGCGGGGGTACTCAGCGCTCACCCACAGCATCAGCCCGAGCACTCGGTCGGGCATTCGATGAACCACGCCGCGCGCGATGTATCCTCCGAACGACTGGCCGGCCAGCGCGAAACGCTCTCCGGGGACCAGCGCCTCGATCCCCGAGGCCACCGCGTCCGCCATGTCGTCCAGGGATCGGATGCCGTCTTGGGCGGGAGTTCGCCCCATCCCGGGCAGATCGACGTAGATTCGTCGCCAGCCCGACCGACTTTCGAACATGGGCTCGAAACTGGGCATCTCGCAGGTATGGTCGATCGGCAGCCCGTGCAGAATCACCAACGGCCGGCCCTCGCCGACCTGCTCGAAGTGTAGGCCCGGCCGTGGCCGAGACGAGGTCACCGGCTCCGAGTCGTCCATGGCACCACGTCAGGGTGGCAGACCGATTTTCTGAAGCTGCGCGCGCAACCGGGGCTCGCCCCGCAGCGAGTCGAAAGCGGTCCGCCGGATGTCGATCCAGAGGCTCCGCTCTCCCTTTTCCATGTCCCACTCGATCAGATCCAGCGCCTTCTCTTTCTCCCCCAGCACGGCGTAGAGTCCGGCGATGTACATCGGTCGGCAGTAGATCTCCAGCTTCTTCGCCTCCCATTGGGCGACGAGCTCCTTCGCCTCGGCCGGTTCGCCCAGTTGGGCCCAGAGCTCCGCCCGAAACGCCGCGAGCGGACCCCCGCCGATGGCGCCGGCGGTCTGTTCGGCCTGTCGTCGGGCCTCGTCCCGCCGGCCGACCTTCATGAGGATGAGTCCTAGATTGACGTGGAGATTGCGGTGGCTCGGGAACTTCGATAGCGTCGACTCGGCCAACCGGATCGCATCGTCGGACCTTCCGGCCAGTGTCAGCGCCCGAAGTTGCCAGGAAGTGACGTTCAGGAAGAGCGGATCCAGGTCGGCAGCCGTCTGAAGCTCCCGGACCGCCTCGTCGTATCGACCCAGTGTCACCAGCAGGACGCCCAGCCACGCGTGCGCCGACATCGCGCTCGGGCTGATCGCCACCGCCGACCGGAACTCGGCCTCCGCGCGGGCCCAGTCCAGCTCGAACTGGAGGGCGTAGTTCCCCCGGGCGGTCAGCACCTCGGGTTCCTGCGGGTCGAGGCGATACGCCGTGGTGACGAGCTCCCGGATCCGGTCCGCGACCTCCGCCGAGGAGAAGCTCTCCCCCTGGGCGGCAATAAGGAGGTTGCCCAGCCACGCGTACGCAGCGCCCGCTGTCGGGTCCTTCTCGATCGCCAATTCGAACCATCGGATGGCGGCTTCCACGGAGGCCCGGACGAACGCCTCGTCGACCGCCCGTTGGAAGCTGGCGATGCCCCGCAGATACAGTTCGTACGCGGCGACGCTCTTGAACGTAGGGCGCCGGATCGCGTCCCGCTCGGTGGCGACGAGCTCGACGCGCAGTGCGGACGCGGTCCGGTCCGCGACCTCGGCCTGTATCTCGAACACATCGTTCAGGTTCCGATCGTACGTCTCGGCCCACCGATGCTCCTCCGAGTCGACATCGATCAGCTGAAGCGTGATCCGAAGACGATCGCCCGAGCGGCGAACGCTCCCCTCCAGCACCGCGCCGACTCCCAGCTCAGAACCGATCTGCCGGATCGATTTGGGAGTGGACTTGTACTGTCCCACCGAGGTTCGCGCGATGACCCGAAGACCCCGGACACGAGAGAGGACGCTGATCAGCTCCTCCGTTAGCCCATCGGCGAAATACTCGTCCTTGGGGTCCGGACTGATGTTGGCGAGCGGAAGGACGGCGATCCGCGAAGCGCCGCCCGGAGCCGAGCCGAGACCCGCCGAGGCCCACGGGAGCGAGATCCGGAAAAGGTTCACCGGCTCGCGAATACCCTTCAGCGTCTGGGGCCCCATCGGTTCGAAACGGTAGGGCAGCTTGTTCCGAACTTGCACCGCGACCTGCTCGGAGAGGCAGATCCCACCGGGCTCGGCCGCCCCCTCGATCCGCGACGCGAGATTGACCGCGTCCCCCACGATGTCGGATCCCTTTCGTTGCACGTCGCCGATGTGGAGACCGACCCTCAGCTTCAGCGGGCGCGCCTGGGGTTGGGAGTTTCGCTCGTGCAAGGACGTCTGAAGTGCGATCGCCGCCTGGACCGCGTCAAGGACGTCCGGGAACTCGACGAGCATCCCGTCGCCCATCGTCTTGACCTTTCTCCCGTGGTGGGCCTTCAGGACCGGTTCCGCGAGCGATTCCAGCTCCTTGATCATGCCCAGGGCGGCCGACTCGTCCGACTGGGCTAGGTCCGTGAACCCGGCCACATCGGTGAACATGATGGCCGTGAGGTGGCGCGCTGGAGGCACTGCGAAGGGGACACGCTCCTTCTAGATTATGGGCTCGTACCCGGGCTACGCACGGTCGGCGTCCGTCGGTCCGTCGCTCGTGACCGCCGGCGGGACAAGGTCGGAATCGGGCGACCGGCAATTTTTCTCCCGGCGAAGGTGGTCCTGCCCCCCGACTGGTCCGAAGTTCTTCGGATTCGGCCACGCTCGAGAATATCAACGCGGGCAGCCGTGGACCGGTCGTGAGCGGAAACAAGCCGGTGGTTACGAAGTACATGGACTGCTTCAATCGTCAAGACTGGCCCGGTATGCTCGCGTTACTGGCCGACGACGTCGAGCGACAAGAAGCGGGCGAAGACGGGGCCTGGCGCGGCAAGAAGGAGTTCGATCGCAACATTCGGCCTTCGCCCGCCGTGCAAGAGATGCGGGGAGAGATCTCCCGCATGGTCGAAGAAGGGAACATGGTCGTGGCGGACGGGGTGGTGCGGCTTTTGATGAAAGACGGGAACCGCCTGAAGGTTCAGTTCTGCGACGTCTTCGAATTCGACGGTCACAAAGTGAAGCGGTTGACCGCCTTTACGGCCGTGGTGAAGTAGGCGGGTGAGGCAGGCGTCCGCTCGCCCAGACCGGTGCGGTCTTACTTCGAGGGAAGCAACCCGAGGCCGGAGAGCATCTCGCGTGCTCCGTCTTCGACTTTGGGCACCGGTCCGAACAACTCGGCTTGGACCCGTGTGTTTGCGATGTACTTCCCGGTTTGGAAGAACCGGAACATCGCGATCAGATCGTCGTTGCGGGGGCCCCCACCGGCCGGAGCGCTCGCTACCGTGACCGGACGCCCCAGCACTTTCCCAATCAGCGCTGCGAACTCCGGGCCGGACAATGGACGGTCAGACCCGAGGTCGATCTTCTTCCCCAGGGCCCGAGGGTCGTCCACCGCCAGCGCAACGGCGCGCGCTACCTCGCTGGGAGCGATGAAAGTGATCCGAATCCCCTCGGGGGTCATCCCCATGACCTGACCGTGTTCGATGCCCTGTCGCATCATCTGACCAAAGGGACCCGGTGGGGCGTAGAGGAACGCGCCCGGGCGGAGCGAGACGAACGGCACGGCCTGCTTCGCGAGGTAGTCCTCCGCCTCCTTCTTGGCCCAAAAGTGCGGGACGTCGGGGGCTTGGTCGCACGCCAGGATGCTGAGGAGGACGAAACGCGGAACCTTCGCGTGCTTCGCGGCGTCGATCAGGTTTCGGTTTCCTTCCCGGTCCGTCCGCAGTGAGTCCCCCTCCTTACGCTGGGAGTAACCGATGGCCGAGGTCACCACCGCGGAGACGCCCTCCGTGGCCTTCCCCAGCGAGTCGGAGTCGAGTAGGTCGCCGCGCACGACCTCCACGGACTTCGGGAGTCCCGCGGTGTCCCGGCCGGGTCGGACCAGGGCCCGGACTTTCTTTCCCCGAGCGAGGAGCTGGTTCAGGATCAGGCCCCCGAGAAGGCCCGTCGCGCCTACTTGCAGGATTGGCTTCTCGTCGTGTCCGGGGGAGCTGGGCGGCATGAGACGGGGAACTCGGGACAGTTTATATTGACCGAATCTCGGGCCAACGGCTCACTCTCGTGGCTGCAATCACGCTTGCACGTATTCCGCGCAAGTGGAGCCCTTGTTCGGGCGCCCGAACGATTGGAGGGAGCTTTAAGAGCAAGTTCTAGTTCGCCGGAACATTGTGAATCGCACGGGTCCCGCCGGCACCGGTTGGGCCCTGATTTTGGCGATTCTCACGGTCGTCGGTTCGGCCGCCGTGGCGCTCACGCCTGCGGTGTCGGCCGTACCGAGTTCGGCGCCGGGACTGGATACGTTCGCGTCGACGTCGGACTCGGCTCACCCCGCGACGGGCTCGATCCCAGCCGTCACCGAGACGCTCTCGCTGTTCAACGACACCGCACGTTCGGGATACCTCCCGTACAACGGGACGTACGTTCCGTTCTCGGTCGCGTACGACTCGGCCAACGGGACCGCTTGGGTCGCCGGGGGGAACCAGGGAGTCGGGACCACCGGAGTCGATGTCGTCGATCCGGCAACCCAGCTCGGCGTCCGAATCATCCAGACGTACTTCCAGACCTCCGTCGCCTACGACAACGTCTCGAACACGATGTGGGTCGCCAACGACGCGGCGACGTCGACCGTCTCCGTCTACGGCGCGTCGAACTACTCCCTTTTGCGGAACATCACCGTCGGCGCGGACGCCTCCGCCCTCGTGTATGACTGGGAAACGAACTCCGTCTACGTCACGAACGCGGGCAGTGTGACCGTCATCGGGGCGACCAACTTCACCTCGTACGCCACGGCGTCCGCGGGCGATGGAGAGTCGTCTATCGTCTTCGACAATGTCACGGGCACCCTGTACGTCGGGGACCGGAGTTCACCCGAGATCTCGTACTTTTCCCAGTCGGATACCGCCGTGGTCGACACGATCTCGCTGATCCAATCCGAGGAGTACCCTGACACCCTCCTCTACGACTACGAAAACGGGGTCCTGTACGCGGCGGGGTTGAGCCCCGGTGTCGGCATCATCGACACGAGTACGGAGACAGACGTCGGTACGATCCATCTGCCGTCGGGCGAGGCGTTCCCGCCCGACGGCCTGGCCTTGAACCCCGCCAACGACTCCCTGTTCGTCGCCGACGAGCCCTCGAACGACGTGGTGGAGTACGCGCCGGCTCCCGTGGTGTCGACCTCGACCTACCAGGGAGTGACCTTCCTGGGCAACGATGCGGATCCCTACGGCCTCACCTTCGACACGGCCTTGTCCGATGTTCTGGCCGTGGACAACAACGGGGCGTACGAAGCCGAAACCAACCTCTCCGAGATTTCTTCGGCGACCAACGCCGTCGTCGGGTCCGTCAGCCTCGCACCGCTGCCGGTCGGGCTGGCGTACAGTGCCAGCAACTCGGCGATCTACGTCTACGACGGCCAGTCCGGCACCCTGGACGTGATTTCTGCGGTCACCCTCAGCGTGGAGCGGTCGGTCTTCGTCGGTTTCAGTGGGATGGAAACCGACGCGATTTCGTTCACGGCGCTGTCGGGGAGCGTGGCGTACGACTCGGTCAACGACACGGTCTACGTCGACTTTTACCGCTACTTCGGCGGTGCGGGAGGGGTCGCCGTGGTCAACGCCTCGACCTATTCTGTGAGCTATCTGCCCTCGGCCGACTTCTTCGTCCCGTCCGGGATCGCCTACGACTCCATCGACGGCAAAGTGTTCGTCGCGGATTACGGGAACAACTCGGTGGGCGTCCTCTCGGCGGGCGCTGACGTCCCTACGAACATCTCGGTTGGGACCAGTCCGACCGGCGTGATGTTCGATTCCCTCAACGACGAGGTCTACGTGACGAACTTCGGCAACGACTCCGTGACCGTGATCGACGCGGCGACCGACGCGGTCGTGAAGTGGATCAACGTCGGCGACTCGCCCCAGGGGATCACGCTCGACCCGGCGAATCACTTCGCGTACGTCGCCGACTCCGGTGATCACGAGCTCTCGGTGATCAACACCACCACGAATGCCCTGGCTCTCGGGCCCACGATCGCTCTCTCCCTGATTGGAGAACCTCACGAGCTCGCGTACGACCCCGTCAACGAGACGCTGATCGTCTCCGTGCCGAATCCGTCGGTCGGTCTGCCCGGGACGGAGCTGGAGTTCGTCAATACGACCAACGAGTCGCTCTTCGGCGAGCTTGCCTTCGG
>JASHVA010000208.1 GCA_030039715.1 Thermoplasmata archaeon
GACGAGCTCTTCCTGGTCGCGCAGGAGGGCGAGGGCGCTCCGTTCGTCCCGCTGGGCGGCGCCGGAGTAGTCGGCGAGGTCGGTGAACATGATCGCCGCGAGGCGACGTTCGGTGGCCACGGTGGGCGAACGACGGGCACGGGATAAAGCTCCCTTGAGGAAAACGGCGCGAACCCAACCTTAATTCTCCCGGGCGCCGTGGGCCGCGCCCGGTACGGGAGGCACGAGTCGATGTCGATCCGCGTGGTCGCCGGGGAGATCTCGGCGACGGACGTCACGACCCGGGCGGTCCTTCCGAACACCACTCAGCCGAAGTGGCCTCCGTACGTCCTGGTGGCCGAGACGATCGCCACACCCCGCCGCCGCTTCCCCGCGCACCGGCACACCGGGGTCGAGGTGCTCTCGTACATCGTCGAAGGGCAAGGGACCTACGAGAATGCGACCGACCCGCCCCAACCGGTCGGAGCGGGAACGGTCCACCTTCTCACTGCGGCGACGACCCTCGCCCACGTCATCAATCCCGGAAAGGGTCAGACGATCCGCTGGTTCGCGGTCGTGGTCGACCTCGCGAGCGGACAGCTCACGCAGAATGCCCTCCAACGGTACGACTCCAAGGAGCTCCCCCCGGCGGCCGACGGAACGGTCACGCGAGCGCTAGTCGGACCGACCACGCCGATCCGGTCGGCGACTGGGATGGAAGCCGGCGCGATCTCGTTCGTGGGCGACGGGACTTCCTTCCGCAAGATCGGCCACGGCACACTCGCCGTCTGTTACGTGCTCTCGGGCCGTGGTCGGATCGACAGCGACCCGATCGAGATGGGCGAGGCCGCCCTAGTCCAGGATGCTGCAGGGGTTGCGATCGCCGGAGGTGCGGGCTTCCGAGTCGTGCTCGTGAAGATGCCGCGCGCGGGCTAAGCCGTATAACACGGGCCCCCAGCCGAGGTTGTGGTCTATTTGGAACTTTGAAACCTAGCGCGTCTCGCGGCGCGCCGGTTCTCGAGGACGCCCGCCTCCTCTCCTTCCGGCCGGCGGGCCCACTCGACGCGAACCAAAGGACGTTTAGTACCGAAGCGATTCAGGGTCGATGAGTGGTCGCGCGCGCCCACTCTCGTTGGACACCGCGCAGCGTGCGAAGCTCGCGCGATGGTCGCGCAGTCGACGCGTTCCATTTCGGCTCGTCATCCGTTCTCGGATCGTTCTCTTGAGCGCGGACGGACGCTCGGCCCGATCGATCGCTCGGGAACTGAAGGTGAGCCCGGCGACCGTGGCCTGCTGGAGATCCCGGTTCGAGCTTCTGGGGATGGACGGGATATCCCGTGACGCTCCTCGGTTCAACTCCCGCCGGGCACTCCCGCGCGGGCTCCGCAGTCTGATCCTTCGGCGCAGCGTCGAGGAGCGACCGGCGGGAAGACGTTCATGGTCGAGCCGGGCGCTCGCCGAATCGGTCGGAGTGAGTCACACTACCGTGCTCCGGATCTGGCGGGCCCAACGGGACCGTCGGTACCGCACCCCGATCGCCGCGATCGCGCATGACCCTCGGTTCCAACCCCGCGCGCTGGACCTCTCGGGAGTCTTCCTGGACGTCCCGCGGGCCGCCGTCGTCCTCACCGACCGCATGCGCCTCACCCGAGCGGTCGGCTCCCGGCGGACGCCTCCCGATGGCCCCGCTTCGCCGCCCGTTCCGGGGACTTCCGCACCCGCGGCGACCGAGTTCGTGCGGCTCGTCGAGCGGCTGGAACACGTGCCCGTGGGCCGATCCGGGGGGCACGCCTCCCGCCGGGAGTTCCTCGCGTTTCTCGGCTCGGCGTCCGAACGCCGAACGAGAGGCACACGGACCCATATCCTCCTGAGCGATCCGGACAACGTCACGCGCGCCGCCCTCGACCGATGGAGCTCCGCGGCGCCCGAGGCACGGATCGTCGAGAGCGTCGGCTCGATTCCGCTCCACGAGTTCGTCGAGCGCTGGCTGGCCGATCGGCGTCGTGTCTCGCGCTCGCGCCTCGAGCCGGCCGACCTGCCGCCGTTTCGCCGGGCGGTCGACCGCTGGGCATCCGAGCCGGATGCGGGTTCGCGCCCCTTCGCGTGGTTGCTCCGTCGTGGCTCGTGAGCGGGCGCCGGGTGTCGTTCAGTTACGAGGGTTCCATCGAAGATTCTACCGCCGTAAGAACCCTGACGGATTCCTTCGGTCGCGGGACTCTCCGCTACCCCCATTTTTGAAAGGAAGGAACCAACATGAACGCAGTCGGTGGAAGTCGATGGCGGGCGGCCTTCGCGGTGATCGTGGCCCTCGTGACCGTCGTGAGCATGGCGATCTTGATCGCGCCCAGCGCTTCGGCGGCCCTGGCCGGATCCCCGGCGTCGAACGCCGGCGCTCCCCCCGCGAGCGCGGTCCCGGTTCCTTCGGGTGCACTGACCCAAGTCGCGCCGGCCGGCACGATCCGGCCCACCGGGACGACCGACTTCGGCGAAATCGCCGTCAATCCCGCGCCGAGTAGGTACGATGCGAGCAGCCTGCTGACGGTCACGGTGAATTTCGCCCCGACCTCTTCGCTCTCGACGTACGTGAACTCGACAGGCAATCCCCGGAGCCCCGAGTACCGCACCTATCTCTCCAGTTCGCAGATCGGAACCAAGTTCGGCATCACGACGGCCCAGTACGCGGAGGAGAGCAACTACTTCGCCGGCTACGGTCTCACCGTGACCCCGAGCCCCACTCGGCTCGAATTGACGCTGACCGGGACGGTCGCCGATGTGGCGGCCGCCTTCCACACCGACCTCGCGGCATTCCAGCAGTCGTACACTTCTCAGGGCCTTTGGAACTCGGCCTTCGGGGCCGGGAGCGCCGTTCCTGGCTCGGTCTCGGTGGGCCCGGTCTTCTACTCGAACATCGAGGCGGCCGAACTGCCGGCGAGCATCCAGAGCCTCGTCTCCGGGATTTCGGGCCTCGACGGCATCTACGCCCAGCCGTCCGCGATGTTGCCGTTCGGGTTGAGCCCCACGACGACAGCGAGCTCGGCGGCGCCCGCGGGCTTCTCCTCGACGCTCAACGCCTCAGGGATCCAGGCGATCGGCGGCGCCAACTTCACCTGGGCGAACCTCACACCGACGCTGTATTGCCTCTACGACTCGCTCTGCGGGAACTACCAGTTCCTCTACCCGAGCACGATGCACGTGGTGGAGGGTGCGACCGGCCTCTGGACGGGTGCCGACTCACTGAATGGCCTACCGGACAAGGGCCAGGGCGTGACGATTGCGCTGGTCGAAGTCGGCTGTGTCTTCCCCGGCGACGTCTCGAACTTCAGCCAGCAGGTCTGGGGGAACCCCAACCAGCTACCGGATCGCCTGACGCAGTTCGCCCTCGCAGGACCGACGGCGTACTTCCCGAACAACAACCTCCAGAACTGCCTCTACAACAGCGAGGACTGGGGCTGGACGTTCGAAGCGGAGCTCGACCTGGAGTACGCCTCGACGATGGCGCCCGATGCCCACATCGACGTGATCGGCGTACCCAGCGCGGACTACAGTGCGTTCGACTCGGCGTACCTGAGCATCGCGCAGTACCTCACGACCGGGTCGAGCTGCGTCCTCGCGGGCTCCGGCATCACGCTGGTCGGCGGGACGCTGAAGAACGCGTGCAGCGTCTCGATCGACTCGAACTCCTACGGCTCGGGCGAGCAGGAGCAGTACTTCTACGGCGCCCCGATGTACATCAGCGTCGAGGACCAGGATCTCGAGATCCTGAACGCGGTCGGAGTGTCGAACCTATTCTCCTCCGGTGACGGCGGGAGCTTCGGTGTCGCGGCCTCGGCCGCCATCCCGGCGGTCTCGCCGGGCGCGACCGCTGTCGGCGGCGGCAGCCTGACCGCGGCCGGGAAGAACGGAAATCCGTTCCCGTCGGGGAAGACGTTCTGCTTCGGCGAGTACGTCGCCCCGATCTGCTACGGGTTCAACATGACCGTGGCCCACGCCACGGGCGTGTCGAGCTTCTCCTATTGGAGCTACGCCGGAGGGATCACCGGGACGTTCCAGGGCGAGGAGGGCGGTGGCTTCGGCGCCTCCGTGGCGGAGGCTCAACCGTGGTGGCAGAACGGCCTCGACACGTACTCGACCGGCACTCAGATCAGCCCGGTCGTCTCGAACAGTGCGAATTTCAACATGACCGTCTGGTACCAGGGAAGCTGGAACGTGTTCTGGGGCGGAACGAGCTTCGCGTGCCCGATCACGGCGGGCGAACTCGCGCTCGTGGAAGAGCAGGCGAACCTCCTGTTCGGCTCCCCCAAGCTCGGAGACGTGAACCCGGACCTCTATGCGGCGCACAATGCCCAGGAGGCCGGCGTCGCGGCCGATTCCGCGGACGCCTTCGTGCCCATGACGGGCATCGCGGGCGAGAACAGTACCTACGCGCCGGCGAACTACTACGCGTGGTACCTCTGGAACCTCTCGATCAACGAGCCGAGCGACCCCCTGCTCCCCTCGTGGTTCCCGACCATCGACAACCCGGCCGGGCCCGGATGGAACTTCCTCCAGGGGCTCGGCATGCCGCTCGCCACGGTGCTCTCGAACGAGCTCGCGGGCACGGCGAGCACGTCCGGGCTCCTCGACCCAAGCTCCGTCGTCCTCGAAGAGACCGCGCATACGGCGGTCGGCTTTACGACGATCTCGGGGGGTACGAGCTACACGTTCTCGATCCTCGCGACGGGCTTGACGACCGGACCGTACACCATCCAGGCGTACTCGGGCGGCGCGAACGACGGGAGCTACGGCGGCGGTACGGTGACCTCGATCGCCTCGACCTCGGGCGTGTTCAGCTACACGCCCGCCTACGCGGTGGCGCCGTTCCCGACGGGCACGACGGAGTACGGCTACTTCATCATCACCGGTACGGGCGGCTCCTCGCCGGTGTCGTTCCAGGACTTTGCCGTGGCTCCGCCGACTCCGACCGGGAAGCTGACCCTCTGCGTCACGGACGCCTACGGGAGCTGTGACACCAAGGCGGCGAACGTCCCGATGTTTACGACCGTGCAGACCGGCTACTACAACCTCTACGGTAGTTCGACGGTCGAGCTGGCGGGCGTACCGGTCGCGAACGCGCTCGTGTACCAGCAGGTCTTGGTGACCCAGTTCAACCTCTCGGACCCGACGATGCCGGATTCGAGCTACGCACCGGGGACCGTGATCGGGCACACGCTGACCGACGCCCGCGGCAACGGCCTCTTCTGGACGGCGCCCCTCGGTCTCGCCGAGGTCCAGGGCGAACTCCTGACGCAGGTGTACGTGCTGCAGGCGTACTACAACGGCCTCTGGTCAAACGCCGTGACCGTCTTCGTCGAGCCGCAGTCGGGGTCGTACTTCACGTTGGTGAAGAACACCGACGCCGGCGCGCTCGTGACGGGGACGGTTCAGTTCCAGGACCTGAAGTACGCGAACTGGGTGAACATCACGGTCGGGACCGGGACGGGCCAGTACGAGAACGTCACCTTCGTCCCCGGGACGACGGACAACGCCCAATTCTCCATCAGCCTAGTGGCGCCGGGCTCCGGCAAGATCTGGCTCACCGTGACCGCCGAGGGAGAGAACAACGTGGGGTACAGCGAGTGCTTCAGTGGGTTCTGCTTCACCGAAGTGCTCGTGCAGAACCCGATATTCTGGCAGTGGAGCGAGCAGATCGCGCGGGAGGCCTAACGGTCGGGCATCGGTTGCCGAGCCGCCCCCTTCCGGGGCGGGCCAACCCCTTCCGAACTACCGACGGCGGCCGAGCCGGCCGTACGCCCGTAGGAGCTTCAGCATCTCCACGGTCTGGACCCCTTCCCATTCGAACCGGGTGATGGGCGTCCAGATCGGGAAGTTCACGCCCCATCCGCCGTCCGGCCGTTGGGCCCTCTCGATCCGGTCGAGGTCGCCTTCGATCTCCGCGTCGGAGAACAGCGTGCGGGACGGAAGGGATGGGTCGGGAGCGAAGTCCAAGGGCCGGAAGGCATCGCTCGGCTTCTGCGAATCAAGTTCGACGACCTCGGGCCTCCGGATCGAGGGTCGAAGCCGGGTCAGCGTCTGTCCCGCCCGCGCGCGATCGGGCGTGTGGTCCAGGAATGCGAGGACGACCCGTAGCTGGTACGGGTCCACGGTGTCGAGACGATCGATCCGGTCCCAGCACCACGCCGTGGCCGACTCGACCCAAGGGTGCCGAACCCGATGCTTCTCGAGATACGCAACGAGCCCGGCGGTCGGATTGAGGGAACCCCGGACTGGTCCGGGACGGGTTTCCCACCACGGTGCGTGAGGGGAACGAGTCGCCGCCCGAAGAACGAACGGGACCCCTCCGCCCTGGACCTCGGAGCGGCGGAAGTAGTCGAGCAGGCGGGAGAGTACCGGACCTCGTACTGCGTCGATCTCGTCGAGAATCCCGAGTGCGGTCCATCCTGGGATCGGCTCGCTCTCCGGACCGCGGAGATCCGGCTCGAGCGCGTGCCCATAACCGCCGTCCTCGTTCTCGTAGGCCTGAAGGGCACGGAGGACCGCTCGCGTCGAGCCGTTCTCGAAAAGGAACGAAAAGCGAGCTCGTTCGAGGAGGCGCGCGTTCGCGCTGAGGAACTGCTTCGCGCGAGGCAACCGATCTCTGCCCGAGCTGCGCGTCATCTGGATCGACCCGGCGAAACAGACGAGCCCGTCAGTTAACTCGCGGGGGTGACGGCTGTCGAAACGCTCTCGGAGAGAAGGTGTAACTCCCGTTACGGCTCCGGTATCCGGTAGGTGCCGAAGTTCACCCGTCGTCGGTTCGCCCGATTTTTAAATATCAAGCCCCGTTTTCCCGACCACGTGAGGGACCCGGGAGCTCCCGCGGACCCGACGCCGGGCGCTAGTTCGAGAGCTGCGCCACTCGAGGGCGACGGTCCATCCCACTCCCTGCAGGCGGAGGATCCCACCGGGCCCATCGCCTCGTTTCGACGCCGGAGGACCCGCCTCACGGCAGCCCTGGTCGGCGTCCTCGTCGTCGTATTGCTCGTGATGGCCGTCCCGGCCGGTGTTTCGAACGCCCGCGCGTCCTCGCCGGCGGCGACCGCCGCGTCGGCCGAGTCTCTGGAGGAATCGGGCGGCCCGACCGCGCCTTCGGCGCTGGATTGCGAGACGATTGGAGGGACCGCCAGCGTGACGATCGTGACGGCGACGAGCGGGATCGTCGGGAGCCAGGTCAATCTCTCGGTCGACGGGTTCGACACCGCGGGGACCGTGTTCGTCTACATGGCGATCGCCAGCGGGGGCGAGCTCGCCGGGCCGATCGGCGAGTTGGACGCCGGCACGTCCGAGCCCGCGATCGTCGGCGGGGTCGTCTTCTCGCACTACGACTCGCCGTCTGAGGGAAACTACGCCCCCGGGACGATCTACTTCTGGGTCGTGGACGTGGAGTCGGACTGCGCGGCGTCGCCCGCGTTCCAGCTGACGGCGGTCCCGCCCGCGAGCCTGTACTGCTCCGAGTCGCGTTTCACGGACGCGAACGTGACCGTCGCCCCCACGAGCGGGCTCGCGGGAGCGACCGTGACGATATCGATCTCGGAGTTTGCGCCGTACGGAACCGTCTCCATCGTCTGGGCCGCGTCCGACGGCGCCGACGCGATCGCCGTCACCAGCCTCGGATCGCCGGGGAGCACCATGGGAGCCTACGTGCCCTCGGATCCCGAGGAGTTTCCTCCCGGGGAGTACGTGTTCTGGGGCGTCGACTCGTACGATCAGTGCGCGGGAGCCTCCTTCGAGCTCACCGCCCCCGCGGTGACGCCGGTGGTCTCCGTGTCGCCCCTCACCGTGCCCGTCGGAGGGACGTTCACCGTGACCGGGACGGGCTTCAGCATCGCGCCGAACACCGCGTTCGTCTACCTGGGCGATGAGATCCTGACTCCTACGGGCGGAACGGATTGTGCCTCGGACGTACAGGTGATCGAGCAGGACGGCTACGGAGACTTCAGTTGCACGTTCACAGTCCCCGGGACGGCCGAGGCAGGATCGAACGACGTCTCCGCGGAGGACACGTCCACCGGAGTCTACTCCAATGCGGTAGCGATTGACGTGCCCGAGCTCGAGTTCGGCAGCACACCGACTTCGGGCGCGCTCGGCACCGCCCTGACGGTCACCGGCGGCGGCTGGGTCGCGGGGGACTCCATCGAAGTCGGAGTCGGTCCGCAAGGGAGCCCGTTGGCTACGCTCGGCGTGTTCTGCGACGGGACGGACTCCGGGTTCGCGACCGTCGACTCAGCGGGAGAGTTCTCCTGCTCGTTCGACTTCGGCGACGTCCCCAGCGGTCCGAGCGCGCCCAGCGGAACTCCGGGCGGGCCGGGTCCGTACAGCGCGTTTGCGAGCGACATCAGCGTCTTCGCGACGCCCGCGCTGATCGCCACTTCCGGGAACACCTTCGCGTTCGTCGGCACGAGCTCGGTGCCGAACATCCTGCTCACCCCGGAATCGGGAGTGGTCGGATCGACGTTCACGGTCATTGGCTGGGGATTCACCGCCGGACCTGACGGGACCGCCGTCGTTTCCTTCGGGGGGAGCTCGCTTGCGCCGACCGGAGGATCGGCGTGCGACTTCACCGCGGACACCATCACGCCGAACGCGACCGGCGGATTCAGCTGCGCGTTCGAGGTACCGTCCTCTGCGGCGAGCAGCGTGGACGATGGGCTGGTGGTCGGAGATACGGTCACGGCCGAGGATGAGAGCACCGGATTGTCGGCCTCGCAGACCTTCACCGCGAGCTTCTTGGACGTCATTCCCGAGTTCGGAACTATCTCCGGTCCGCTCGTCCAGACCCCGCCGGGCGCCCTCATCAGCGCGTCCGGTGGAGTGAGTCAGTCGTGGGAAGCCCTGGCGTCCGACGGCTTCGTTCAGTTCGGTCTCGCCCTCGCCGATGGGAACTCGCCTCCGACGAGCCTGGTGTCGACCCTCTGCCTCGGCGGCTGCGGGGAGTACATCGAGCTGGGCGGCCAGGTTCAGATCACGTTCCAGGTCCCTTCCGTCCCCGCCGGTGAGTACGAGCTGTACGGAGTCGATCCGATCACGGGGAACTTGGTGATTTCGACTGAGTTCGAGATCACCGCGCCCCAACTCTCGGTGACGTTGCCCCTCTACAACCAGGCGCCCGTCAACACACCACTTCCGTACTCGGTCTCGGGCCTTACCCCCGGCGAGACCTACGCGCTCGAGCTCGACCCGTCGGCGGGGCAGATCACCGGCGGCTCGATTCCCACGTTGTACTTCGTGCCCGGCGGCGGCGGCCTCTCGTCGGGGGACTTCACGATCGTCGGGACCGAATCGACGCAGACGTACGCGATTGACATCTACCAGCAGAACGCGCAGTACGGTTGGAACTTCATCTGCGCGTCCGTGAATTATTTCAACGACATCGCTTCCTCGGCCCCCGTCACGCTCGTGTTCAACGTGACGTTCGCTTCGCCCTCCGTGCCCTACGGCCCTCCGGACTCGGTGATCACCATCGCGGGAGGTGGCGCGCCCTCCGACGCCGATTTGCAGTTCCAACTGCTTCCGAACTCCATCAGCATCGACCCGGTCTACGCGACCCCGCTGACCTGCCTGAATACGGTATCGATCTCGTTGTTCGGCGACTTCTCGTGCACGTTCCAGGTGCCACCGGTCTACGGGGCTCAGGAATACTACGCGCTCGTCACCAATCTCGACGACGGCGTGAGCGCTCCCTCCCTCGGGTTTTTCACCCTGGGAACCCCACCGGAGTTCAGCGCCTCGCCCGCCAGCGGACCGGCCGGCACCCAGGTAACGCTCACGAACCCGGACGGTGGGTTCGCGGCGTTCGACGTGCCGTACGCGATCTACCTCGACCTCGAGCCGGGGACGATCGGGAGTGGCTCGGTCTTCGCGGGTTCGTTCGACTCGAGCGACGCGGGGACGATCCCTCTCCAGCCGTTCGTTGTCCCGGCCGGCGTGGTAGCGGGAACGCCCTACTACATCGATGCGTTCCAGGTCTCGGGAGGAGTGAACTACTTCATCGCGTCGGCGAGCAACCAGTTCACGACGACCACCCCCTCGGTGAGCTCGATCAGCGCGGTTTCGGGCGCACCGGGGACGGTGACTTTCGATGCATCAGGGCTTGCGCCCGGCACCGGATATCAGGTTTATCTTGACCCGGCCGAGGGAGTCGCCGGTACTGCCGGCTACGACCCGATCGGAAGTTGTTCGACGCCGGCGGACTCCTCGGACGCGGAGTGCAGTGCGGTGATACCGTCCGGGTTGTCGTCCGGCACCTACTACGTAGACCTGTTCGAGGCCCCCGTCACCTACTTTTCGAACTCCCTGGGCACGGACGCGACCACCCTCCCTTCGTTCGTCGAGAACGTCTACAGTTTCACGCTGGTCACTACGATCGTAGTCTCCCCCAGCCAGGGTCCCGAAGGCGGTTCGTACGGGGTCCGGGGAGAAGGTTTCACACCGAGCGGGGGCGTGGAGGTCAAGTTCGCCGGGACGGCACAAACGGCGACCGCCTGCTCGGACGGCACCTATTCGGGCACGACGGTCACAGTCGACCCCTCGGGGGATTTCATGTGCTACTTCACCGTCCCGGACCGGGGCGCGGGCCAGTACTCGATCGTCGGGGTGAACCTCGGACCGTCCTTCACCACGTTCAAGCAACAGTTCACGCTGACGAAGCCCGCGATTACCGTGGCGCCGGCTCAGGGTCCGCTCTACGCCAGCTTCACGGTCACGGGGACCGGATTCACGCCGAACTCCTTCCTTGGCTCCATCACTCTCGGCGGAGTCCTTCTTCCCCAGTGCAGTCCGCCGTTCGGGAGTGGGGAGGAGATCGTTGAGACGAATGCGCAGGGGGCTTTCTCATGCCTGACGGACGTGCAGTCCGGGACCTCCGGCAGCGCCCTCGTGGCGACCGATGAGGGAGGCGCCACCGCGAAGACCACGTTCCACGTGACCAAGCTCAAGCTGACGCTGAGCGTTAAGCAGGGGCCGGTCGGCGCGACGGTGACCGCCACGGGGACCGGGTTCTCGGTCGACGAGATGGCCCAACTGGACTTCGACGGCGTCGTCTCCCCGACCTGTCTCGCGGGATCGTACTCGACCGACCCCTCGGGTGGGTTCAGCTGCACGTTCACGGTCCCCTCGGGAACCTTGGGCACGACCGTGACCGCCACGGACCTCGCGACCGCGGCGCCCCCCACTTACCCAGCTTCGGCGACGGCGACGTTCACGGTAACCTCCCCGTCGATCACCGTCAGCCCGAAGAAGGGGGCGGTCGGGGCGACGGTGAAGGTCTCGGGAAAGGGCTTCTCCGTCGATAGCGAGATATCGCTGCTCCTGGAAGGAGTCGAGATCACTTCCTGCTCGACTGGGTCCCTCTCGACCTCGGGATCGGGCGCCTACTCCTGTTCGTTCGCCATCCCGGACGTCCCCACCGGGACCGTCGAGATCGAAGCGGTCGACCCCGGGGGTCAGGTCGCGATGGCTACCTTCACCGTACAACCCACATCGGTGTAGCGGGGTCTCACGAGCTCCCTGGTTGCAACCGTGTTTGCAACCAGAGTGACGGGGGCCAACTCTAACGACCGGGTGAGGACCCTCGGATCGCCGAATCAAGTTTTATAGCGGGGGTCCCGCTCTCCGCCCGGCGGCTATGCAAAGTCACGGGCGTCGCGGGTGGCTCGTGGGCGCCGTCGTGCTCATCAGCCTGCTCGCTGCCATTCCCGCGAGTTCCGCCGCAGCTTCCCCACGAGCGGCGACCGCCTCCGCGCCCGCCGCCCTGTCGGGCGGAGCGATCTCGTACGGCGGCCCGACTCCGTCCGCCGGCCCGGTCACCTGCGCAGGATCCACGACCTACACGGCCGCGCAGATCGTCATCCTCGCGAACGGGACCGTCTATCCGTACGGTACGGCGCCGGTCACGCACGTCGGATCCACGTACACGTTGACGGAACCGGTGCAGGCCTCCCTGCTGATCTTCGTCTCGAACGCCATCATCGATGGGTCGAACTGCGTCGTCCGCTACGACGCGGTGGGTGGGCACGGGAACGATACGGACGTGGAGGCGCGCGATGACTCGAACGTCACGCTCGAGTACTTCAACGCCTCCGCGGCAGACATCGGGATCCAGGCCAACGACTCGAGCGGCGTCACGATCTTCGGGTCGATCGCACCCAACGCGGCGTTCTACGGGATCTGGGCGAACAACTCCCGAGACATCAACATCTCGCAAGACAACACGTCGTACTCGGACTGGGGCATCTATCTCCAGAACGACCTCGGCGGTGTCGTGGATCAGAATCAAGCGTTCGAAACCTTCATCGGCATCGATGCGGCCAGCTCGACGAATATTCGGA
>JASHVA010000209.1 GCA_030039715.1 Thermoplasmata archaeon
TCGTGCTGTGGGACGTGAGCGGGTCGATGCGGGAGCACGACAGCCGACTCTTCGCCCTCGTGCACGCGCTCGAGTCGCTCGCGCGCCGGAGCCGGATCTTCGCCTTCTCCACCCGGCTCACCGAGATCACCGATGACGTGCGGCGCTACGGCTACCGGAGGGCTACGTCCATCGTGGGACGTCGGATCGGCCGGGCCGACGGCGGGACCCGCATCGGCCGGTCGCTCGAAGAGTTCTCGCAACGGTACGCCCGGGGGCTCGGGCCCCGGACGACGCTCGTGGTCCTGAGCGACGGCTGGGACCTCGGCGAAGCGGACCGCGTCGGGGAGGAGCTCGCCCGGCTGCGCCGCCGGGTCGGGCGGATCGTGTGGGTCACGCCGTACACCCGTCGGCCCGGCTTCCGACCGGAGGTCGGGGCGTTGCGCAGCGCGCGCGGAATGGTGGACGAACTCCTCGGACCGGAGGACTTCGAGTCCCGCTGGCCGCTCCGGCCGTTCGCCGGGTGACGGCGGTCAGCGGCTGGAGGCTCGGCGTCCCCGGGGGGCCCGCACGACGAGGACCGGGCACGGCGCGTCGCCGACGAGCGACGCCGAGACGCTCCCGAGGAGGAGCCGCTGGCCCCGGGTCAGGCCCCGGGAGCCGGTCACGGCGAGGTCGTGGGGGTGGCTCGCGAGGTACTCGAGGATCGCCGGCACGACCTCTCCCTGGAGGAAGACTGGCTCGATCGACCGCACGCCGAGCTTCGCCCCCGCGGCCCGAAATCTCTCGAGCAGCACGGAGAGCGAGTTGCCCTCAGCGTCGAACGGCACCAGGCTCTCGAGATGCCCGTCGGTCGCCTCTCGGCTCTCAGGGTGGACCGTTCCCACGGTGACCGTTG
This sequence comes from Thermoplasmata archaeon, assembly GCA_030039715.1. Classification (GTDB taxonomy): domain Archaea; phylum Thermoplasmatota; class Thermoplasmata; order Lutacidiplasmatales; family UBA184; genus Lutacidiplasma. The sequence continues at coordinate 878 of JASHVA010000209.1, forward strand.
ACTGGAACTTCGACGCGATCTCTAGCGCGACCTGGCACGCCCGGCGGGACTCGGGCGAGCCGTCGAACGCCACGAAGACCCGCTCGAACATCGACGCCCACTCGCCCGGGGGACGCCAATCTTCTTGAAGACGCCTCCGATGCGACCGACCGATGGCCCCCTCGGAGTACGACGTGGCGATCGTCGGGGCCGGCATCATCGGGAGCGCGATCGCCCGGGAGCTCGCGGTGGCGGGCCACTCCGTGGTCGTGCTGGAGGCCGAGGAGGTCGCGGGGGAGACGAGCTGTCGGGCGATGGGGCACGTCGGCGCCTACGACGACAGCGAGGCGCAGCTCGGGTTCACCTTCTTCGGCCGCCGTCTCTGGGAGGAGCTCTCGCCGGAGCTGCCCCCCGAGGTCGATTTTGTCCGGCGCGGGGCCCTCTGGGTCGCGCGCGACGCCGAGGAGATGGCCGAGGTCGAGCGGAAGCGGGCCGTCTACCGCCGGGCCCGGGTCGACGTCGACGTCGTCGACGGCCGCCGCCTGGCGACGATGGAGCCGAATCTCGCGCCCGGCCTCGCGGGCGCGCTCTGGGTCCCCGGCGACATCGTGCTCGACGCCGCGGAAGCGACGCGGTACCTCGCCCGTCGGGCGAGCGAGCTCGGGGTCGAGATCCGGACGCACACACCGGTCCGGTCGCTGCGCCCCGACGGGGTCGATCTCGGCAACGGGCAGTCGGTCCGCGCGGGCCACGTGGTGCTCGCGACCGGCTGGCAGGCCCCGACGCTCCTTCCCTCGCTGCCGATCCGCCCGCGCAAGGGGCACATCGTCCTCACCGAGCCGCTCCCCGGCTACGTCCGCCACCAGGTGACCGAGGTCAGTTACGTCCGCGGCGCGTCGCCGACGCAATCGGAGTCGATCACGTTCAGCTTCCAGCCGCGGTCGAGCGGTCGGTACCTCCTCGGGGCGACCCGACAGTACGTCGGCTCGTCGACCGAGGTCGACCCGGCGGTGGTCGAGCGCCTGCTCGAGCGCGCCCGGCTCTTCCTGCCCGGCATCCGCGAGGTCCCGATCGCCCGGACCTGGGCCGGCCTCCGCCCGGCGGGACCGGACGCGGTGCCGATCCTCGGACCGATGCCGGGCCGCAGGGAGCTCCTCGTCGCCGTCGCGCACGAGGGGATCGGGATCACGACCGCGCTCGCGACCGGCCGGCTCGTGCGCGAGATGATCGACGGACGGCCGCCGTCGATCCCGCTCGAGCCGTTCCGTCCCGAACGCCTCGCTGCGCCGAAGAGCTGAGCCACGCCTCCAGCACCGCCGCGCCGACCGCCGCGACGCCGGGGCCGTGCCGGTGGAACTCGAGCCGCCATCCGCGCTCGGTCAGGCGGTCGCTCACCACGAAGGCCGACGCCGTCCGGATCCGGCGGGCCCGTCCGAAGAGGAAGATCGCGGAGGCCTCCATCTCGACCGTGAGCACGCCGCGGCCCCGGTAGTGACGGATTTCCGCGATCGTCTCCCGGTACGGGGCGTCGGTCGTCCAATCCGGCCCGACCGTGAACGGGATCCCGGCCCGGCGGAGCGCCCGCTCCAGCCAGCGGCGGAGCGTCGGCGAGGGTCGGGCGGGAAGGTGCGCGGGGGCGTAGTGGTGTGAGGTGCCCTCGTCACGGATCGCTTCTTCGCACACGACCACCGTCCCCGGGCGCATCTTCGGCCCGATCCCGCCGGCGAACCCGACGCCCACGAACTCGCGCGCGCCGGCGGCGGCCAGCTCCTCGAGGTCGATCACGGTGGTCGGCGCGCCGACGCCTCTCGGGGCGACGATCCCGATCGAGTCGGCGGGGGGTGGGAGGACGAATACCCTCGGGTGCGCGCCCGCCCGCGCGCGGAAACGGCGGACGAGTTCGCGCGTGGCGGGGGGGCTCCACAGCACGAGGCAGCGCCGCGGCGCGTCGAACCCGCGGAGGTACCGCTCGGCGAAGCGACGCGGGTCGGTGACCGATCGGTGTCGCCACTTCCGGGGGAAGCGAGGGAACGTCGGTCGCTCGGGCACGGCGGCCCGGCTACGGGGCCCCGCGTAACAACCTTGCGGGCGGGGTCTTCACCAGCGCCGTTGCGCGGGACGCCGGCGCTCCGAGCGCGGCGGGGCCGCCCGCACCGGAGCCGCGCCGCCACGCGGCGGGGGCGTCCGGGACCACGGTCGCGGTTCCCGGGGGGCCATCGACCGCAGCGCGTCCGCGAGCGGTCCGGGGAGCTCGGACGCGAGGTCCCTCGGGACGGAGTAACCCAGGAGCTGCTCGATGCGCGCGAAGTCGTGGGCCTCTTCCGGCCCGACCAGCGTGAGCGCGTCCCCGCGTCGCTGCGCCCGGGCGGTCCGGCCGACGCGGTGCACGTACGTCTCGGGCTCGTTCGGCACGTCGTAGTTCACGACGTCGCTCACGCCCTCGACATCGACGCCGCGGGCGGCGATGTCGGTCGCGACCATGACCCGGAACTTGCCCTGGCGGAACCCTTCGAGCGCGCGGACCCGCTGGGCCTGGCTGCGGTTGCCGTGGATCACGCTCACCCGGACTCCGCTGTGCTCGAGCTGGCGCGCCACGCGATCGGCGCGATGCTTCGTGCGCGTGAAGACGAGGACGCTCGACCGGGCCGGGTTGCGGAGCAGCGCGACGAGCACGTCGGTCTTCC
>JASHVA010000035.1 GCA_030039715.1 Thermoplasmata archaeon
GGGACGTGCCCACCCGACTCTATCCCTTCGAGCGGTTCTTCCGGGGATTTGCCGACGTCCCGACCGTGCGGAAGCTGTTCGGGACGGCGACCGGGCGCGTGCTGCGCTCGCTCCGCGTCGAGTTCTTCTCGGCGCGGTTCGGCTACATGAGCACGAGCGACGTCGACGGCCACCTCATCATCAGCTCCAACTACCTCCGAACCGGCGAGCTCCGGAACATCTATCTCGACGTCGTCCACGAACTCTGCCATCTCCGCCAGTTCCGTCGAAAGCAGCGGCTCTTCTATCCGCAGCTGAGCTACGTGGACGCCCCCTCGGAAATCGAGGCGTACCGGATCACCGTCGAGGAGGGCCGGCGCATCGGCATGACCGACCCCGAGCTCCTCGAGTATCTCCGCATCGAGTGGATCACTCCGACCGAGCTCCGGCGGCTCGCGCGCCGGGTCGGCGTCCGTCTCGCCGGTTCCCGCCGCGGATCCCGGGCCCGGCGATAGTTCGCCCGAGGCGGCGTGCCCTCGGGAGAGCTCTTTTGACCCGGGACTCTCCTCGGGCGTTCGATGGCTCGGTCTTCCCCCGGGCGGCCGCGTCCGGACGTCGCCGAGCCGGACGACCCGGACCGCATCTTCCTCGCGACGCTCCGGATCCGGGTCCCGAAGGACCTGTGGACCGGCCGGTTCACGACCGCTCACCCCGAGATCCGGCTCGAGGTCCTGAACCGCGGCGAGGTCGGGCACGACGTCTCGATCTCCGACTACTGGATCGGCGGGGGCCCTCCCGGCGTTTGGGCGGCGGAGATCGGCCGGTTCCCCGACGTCGTCCGCATCGAGAGCCTCGCGCAGGTCGGCTCGGGATGCCTCTATCGGGTGACGTACAGGGACCCGCCGATCATCGGCCTCTACCGCCAGCTCAAGCTCCCGATCCCGTTCCCGATCCGCATCCAGGGCGGGATGATCGACTGGGAGGTCGCGGCGCGGTACTCCGAGTTCGAAGAGGTGCTCGCCTTCTCGCGCTCTCGGGACCCCGAGGCCCGGGTCGTCTCCATCCGCCACCGCCCGCTGCGCAACCATCTGCCGAACCTGACCGACCGACAGCAGGAGCTGCTCAGTGAGGCGATGGCCGCCGGGTACTTCGCGGTCCCCCGGGGGATCACGCTGACCGAACTCGCGCGGAAGCTCCACCGAAGCAAGTCCAGCGTTTCCGAGGCGATCGCCATCATCGAGCAGAAGCTCCTCGAGTCCGCGATGCGCGTTCCGCTCGCCCACGCATGAGCTCGAAGGGGTCCTCCCGCCGACGGACGGCCCGACCGGCCCGGTCGGTTCCCCGCCGAAGCCGGCTCGCGACGGCCACGGAACGGCGGCTGCGCGCCCTGCGCGCACGAGAAGCGTCCAAGGCCGAACATGCCGTCCTGGTGGCCAGCTGCCGGTTCCGAATCCCGGACACGAACTGGGTCGGGCCGTTCACGCGCCGGCATCCGACGCTCCGAATCGAGTACCTGAGCATCACCGAGATCGACCGGGACACTTCGGTGGCGGACTGCTGGATCAGCGGACAGGTCCCCGGGGCCTGGACGCAGGAGCTCTCGGAGATCGACCAGATCCACCGGGTCGAGGCGCTCGCCCAGGTCGGCGGCGGCTGCGTCTACCGCATCACGTTCGAGAACCCTCCGATCGTCTATCTGTACCGCGGCCTGGGCATCCCCCTGCCGCTTCCCATCTGGGCGCAGGCCGGCTACGTCCGCTGGGAGATCGTCGCCCGACTTCCCGAGTACCGGCGCCTGATCGAGTTCGGGCGGGCCTTGGACCCGAACTTCCGTCTCGTCGCGGTCCGGCGGGGACCGATCCTCGGCCACCTCCCGTCGCTCTCCCCGGTGCAGCAGAAGGTCCTCGCCACGGCGATGGCCGCGGGGTACTTCGAGGTCCCCCGTCGAGTCTCGCTCGGCGAGCTCGCCCGTCGGCTCCGGCGGAGCCGAACGGCGCTCTCCGAGACCATCGCCTTGATCGAGGAGAAGCTCCTCGAGTCCGGCTTCCAGGGCACGGCGTTCCGCGCGACCGGGACCGCCTGAGCGGCCGAACGCGGTCCCCCGGCACTCCCGACCCGACCCGAACCCGTTCGGTTGCCCGACCCAGTTCGGGACTTGTTCATGCCGCGGGAGCCGCTCGGTCCTCCCCGAGGCCGACCTTGGCGACGCCCATGTTCCGAACCCCATCCTACCGCATCCGCGACACCGAGCCGGAATCGATCCTGGTCTACGGGAACGGCGAGACGCCGATCGCCTACCTCGCCGTCGGGCTCGCGCAGCGGTTCCAGCCCGAGTTCGCCTGGGCGAACTGCGCCCCCCCGAACCCTCGCGTCGAACGGAAGGTCCGCGAGCTGATGGTCCGGCACGCCTACGACGGCCGCGACGACACGGTCCCGCTGGGCGAGATGGAACGCCATGTCGTCCGCGTGGAGGCGTTCAACGCGCTGGTCGCGACCACGATCTATCGGAACCTGCTCCTCGAGCTCCTCCGGCTACCCGCGCTGATGCAGGGCGTCGTCCCGTACCCGCCCGAGGACGGCGACCATCCGACGCTCGTCCTCGCCGGAGTCGACGCGCTCCCCGGCCAGATCGTTCGCGACACGCTCGAGGACTTCCACCTCCACGAGACCCTGCACCGGGCTCGTCTCACGCTCGTCGCGACCTACCGCGGGGCCCCTCCGCCGGAGCTCCAGCGCCGGTTCGACCGCATCTTCGGGGTCGAGGAGGTCGCCGGCGCCACCTGGACCGAGGCGCTCGTCTGGTCCGAGCGCGGTCAGCTCGATGTCGACCTCCTCCATCCGCAGACGATGCGGGAGGCATGGCGCCTCCTCGGTCTGGACGGGGAACTCCTCGACCGCTGAGCGGGCCCGGTCCGGGGGCGGACGCCCCGTCGATCAGTACGGCGGGACGCTGTTCTCCTGCATCTCGCTGATGATCGCGGCCTCGATCGCGTCGAGGGCTCCCTGCGCCGAGATCGCGCCCGAGATGTAGTCGGAGATCTCCGTGTTGTACGGGTCCCAGAAGTACGTCATCTGTACGGTGTTCGGGAACGGCTGCGAGTAGTTGAAGAACTGCGACAGGAACCCCTGCTCGAACGGGATGTGGAGGCTCTCGACGTACTGGAACGTCGACGTGAGCGAGGGGATGTCGCCCGAGGAGTTGAACAGCTCGCCCTCGACCGTCGGGCTCGCGAGGAACTGCGAGAACGAGATCGAGTCGTTGAGGAGCGTGCTGTCGGCCCCGGAAGCGACCGGTAAGCTGACGTAGGCCCCGATCGAGCCCCAGAACGGTAGCGGGTGGAGTCCGGTCTGGGAGATGACCGGGATCGGCGCGACCCCGACGTTCGCGGCGCCGAGCGCGGCGACGTACTCCTCGATGTCCCAGGGGCCGTCGAAGATCATGCCGACCTTCCCCTCGGCGAAGAGGCCTTCCCAGGTCGTCTCGGACGTGATGTCGGGCGGCTCGACCTTGTACACCGTGGAGAAGTTGTCGACGTAGGTGAGCGCGTTGACCGAGGCCGTCGTGTTGAGGTCGGGCGCTCCGTTGGGCAGGAACATCTCACCGCCGAAGCCGGATTGCCAGGCCGGGTACCGGTAACCGCCGTCGGAGTCGAACGCGTAGATGAGCCCCGCCGTGCTGATGGTGCCGGTCGTGTTGACCGTGATGTTCTCCGCGTCGGAGATCATCTGGTCGGTGTTCGTCGGCGCCACGGGCACGAGCTGCTTGTTATAGATCATCGCGACGCCGTTGACGTTCAGCGGGAAGCCGTAGATCGCCCCGCTCTGCGTCACGTCCGCGATCGCCGCGGAGATGAACGGCGAGAAGGCGCTCGACGGCAGGTACTGGCTGAGGTTCGCGAGGAACCCGTCGTAGTAGAGGCCGCCGGCGAAATCGCTCGCCCCGATCAGGACGTCGGGGGCCTGGCCCGCCAGCGCCGCGGCGACGTAGTTGGAGGGGGACGGGGTCGTCTCGTTCACCCAGCTCACGACCTGGCAACTGTGCGCCGCCTCGTACTGGCTGACGGCGGAGGAGAACGCCGGGAACTCGGTCGAAGAGAAATCCTGCCAGACGTTGATCGTCTCGGTCGTTGAACAACCGGACGTGGTGTTTCCGGTGCCGCCGCCGCCACCACCGCCCCCTCCACCGCCGCCGCCGCCCCCGCCGCCCCCCTTCGAGGTCGTCGACGGCCGCTCGTAGGTGTAGTAAACGAATCCGGCCGCGATCACGATCACGACGATCGCGACGACCCCGACGTTCCGCAGGAGATGCGACTGGCGCCGTCTCGGACCGCGAGGTCCGGAGAGGGTCGGAGGAGCCGAGGAGGTGGGAGTTCCCGAGCTCGAGGGGGTCGCGGTGCTGGCGCTCGCAGAAGGAGAGGACGGCAAGGCCATGGGGGGCGAACGGCGCGGCCGTATTCAAGGCTTTTGAAAATATGCGAAACGACCGTCCGTCACCGTACGAATCCGTATCTTCACCGGGCGGTCGAAGGGGTTGCGGTGCGCCCCGGGGGTCGCATCCGCTGGCGGCAGGGCCCGCGGGCGGGGGACCCCGCGGCCCCGAGGGGAGAGGTCGATCCTATTCGTTCTCCCCACTCGCCGGCGGCTCCCCTTCGGGCGCCTCCGACGACGTCCCCTCGGACGATTCGCCGCTCCCTCCCGGGCTCCACGCCTTCGGGGGGCTCGAGCCGGTGTTCCCGGAGTCCCCACCGCCCGAGCGACCGCGGGTCGCCGCGACCACCCAGCCGATGAGGGCGATCACGATGACGACCCCAAGCGTCGCCCAGACCCACAGCGGGACCGTGTTGGTGGTGACGTTGTTCGTTACGGTCGTGTTGACGTACCGGACGATCGTCTTCACCGGCGGCGGCGCGGTCGTGGTGATCGTCGGCGGCGTGTAGATCGCGCCGACCGAGATCGGCAGGAAGAAGACGTTCC
>JASHVA010000210.1 GCA_030039715.1 Thermoplasmata archaeon
GGCGGCGGGCGGAGGGGCTCCGGGCGTCGGCCCGTCCCTCCGTGCGGCTCGATTCGTTCATTACCGGTACCAGGCGCCCGGCAACATATATAGAATTTCAATTTAGACTATACAAAGTACTATAGGTATGTGAGACCGCCGGAGGAAGCCGCCCGTCCTCCGGAGCCGGGGGTCCGAGGGGCTCCGGGATGGGCCGGGACGGATTCGAACCGCCGATCTCCGCGTTGTAAGCGCGGCGTCATCACCGCTGGACCACCGGCCCCGTGTCGGAGGGAGGTGCCTCCTCGGTCATGGGCGTGTCGGTCGGGCGCGCCGCCCGGTGGCGGACGCGGACGGCGAGGCCGTGGTCGAGCTCGCGCATCAGGCGGCCCGGGAGCACCGCCTCCCCCACCGCGGCGAGCTCCCCGCGGCGGAGGAGGAGGACGCTGTCCCCGACCCGGATCGCCGGATCGGCGTCCCGGACCCCGGGAACGAAGAGGTCGCCTTCGAGCGAGAGCGCCGGGTCGGCCTCGACCCAGAGCGTGCGCTCGGGCAGCATCCGCCGGGCCCCCGCGACCGTGAGGTGGAAGAGCCCCCGTTCCTCGCGGAGCGTCGCGAGTTCGGTCCGACCGTCGGTCAGGCGCTGGAACCAGGGCCGTCCGGCGAGCCGAACGGGGGCGGCGAACAGCCGATCGGCCGCGGCGCGCCCGAACTGGACGCTCGCGACCTCGCGGAGCTCCTCGCGCACGACCGCGAGCGGGCCACCGGGAACCGAACCGGTATCGCCGAGAGCCGACTCCAGGGCGGAGCGGAGGGAGTCGATCGCCTCGGGGCTCGTCCCCCGCTCGTCGCCCACGGTCCACCGGGGCTCGGGCCCGACCGCAAGGGCGGGGCGCAGGAACTCGTACTCGCCGGGGTCGAGGTGCGCGACGACGGAGCGGTAGGCGCCGGTCGCGAGGAGGTGGCCGAGGCCCGCGACGACCCCGGCCCGCTCGGGGTCGAGCCACTCGTGGGTGACGGGGATATCGTACTGACGCGCCGGAGGCACGTCCTCGAGCTCCCGCGGCACGAGGCCGATCGGAGAGCTCACCGAGACGACGTGGATGCGTTCCGCGCCGCGGAGGCTCTCCCAGGCCGACGCGAACCGGCGATGCGAGCGCGACCGGCGGTACGGCTTCGTCCGCGAGCAGGGCACGAGCAGGAGGACCGATTTCGAGGGGGGAGGGCGGTACCGTGCGAGGAGCCGCGCGCGGAACCGCGCCATCTCGGGTCGGCGGATCGACTCGAGCAGTACGTAGTTGCCGGTCGCCCCGCCCGACACGGGGGTCCGCTCGTCCAGGAGCGGGGCCAGCTCCCGGTCGGCGTACCGGAGCATCTCGGCGAGGGCGGGCTCGGCGGGGAGGCGGGCCTCCACGAGGTCCCGGAGGCGACCGGCCCGCGCGGCGGCCCGGGTCGCCGCGATCGCCGCCCGGTAGGCGTGGACGGTGTGGACCGCGAGCGGGCCGGCGGGTTCGCTGGCGCAGGCCGGGCAGCCGCAGAGCCGTTCGGAACTCACCGCCTCGCGGTCGATCGGGCCGAGCGTGGGGTCGAGATACGTCCCGCCGGCGGCCTCGAGGAGCCCCTCCGTGGAGTCGACGAGGTCGATCCCCAGGTACGCGAGGAGGGGCAACCGGTGCGGGAGTCCGACGCGCGGGGCCCAGAGCACCGGACCGCCGCCGTAGGTACGGCGCAGCTCCGCGACCGCCCGCACGAACGGTTCGCCGTCGGCCCAGAGCGCGCGGGCGTTGCCGAGCACGAGGAGCTCGGGCGCCGCTCGGGCCTCCGTGCCGCGGAGCGGGGCGTGCACGTACACCGCGTGCTCGCCGACCGGCACGCCGGCCCCGGGCTGGCCCATCACTTCGGGCGCGAGCACGGGGAATTCGAGCTCGAGTTCGCCCCTCGCGTCGGCGAGGACGAGCCGGCGCACCCCCGAGCGGGAGGGGCGATGTCGCAGCGCGATCGCCCCCCCGCTCGCCGGCGGCTCGCTCTCGAGGAGGCCCGGGGTCGGGACGGAGATCGGCCCGATCGCGGCGGTACCGACGAGGGCGAGGCCCGCGAGCGCGTCGACGCGGCGCCGCACGGTCGGCCCGCCGTCAGTCGGTCCCGCGGGCCTTGTGCCGTCGGGTCCGGTCGCTCGCGCCGTCGGGGAAGAACGCCTGCCAGCTCGCGAGCAGCGCTTCCCGCCGTTCGGCCCCGGCCTCCGAGCGGCCGCGCCGTCCGAAGAGCGGGTCGTGCGTGTCGCGGACTTCCCGCAGGAACTCCGCGGGGTTCTCGCTCGCCTTCTCGAACCCGTAGAGGATCAGCTGGCGGAGGAAGCTCGACTGGCCTCGCCAGCCGATCCGTCGCCGGACCGCGGGGTTCAGGTGGCGCTTCGCGAGCCGCCAGACCTCGTTCGTCGTGTGGTGGTCGCGGGCCGAGAGCCCGATCATGACCTGCGGCATATTGATCGGACCCCGACCGAGACCTCGGATTTAGCGGGTTCGGGAGCCGTTTCCAACGATTTCGTGCACGAAAACCTACAGAGCGAGCGGAAAGAACACGGCCGCGACCACGCCGACCAAGAAGATCGCGCCGAGCGCGAAGTGGCGCTCGAACGGGACGCGGGTCGCGCCCGGGTCTCGCACGAGGGCTCGGTCGGTCGTCGCGGCGATCGCCGCCATCGCGGCGAGCGCGACGTAGTACTCGACCGCGAGGCCGCGCGCGACGCCGAACGCCGCGAGGAGGGCGAGCGCGACGGCGTGGAGCGCGGGGACGAGACGGGCGGAGCGCTCGGGGCCGAGCCGCACGGGCACGCTGAAGAGGCCGAGCGCGCGGTCGCTCGCGAGGTCGCCGAGGCTGTGGATCGTCTCGAACGCGGTCCCCCACGCGAGGAGGCCCCCGACCGCGAGGAGCACGGAGGGAGGCAGCGTCCCCTCGACCGCGATGAAGACGGCCGCCGGTGTGATCGCCTCAACGAGCCCGAGGAACGCGGTCGTGAACGTGGTGACCCGCTTCGTGTAGCTGTACCCGAAGACGATCGCGAGCGCGACCGGCGCGAGGACGAACGCGAGCGGGTTGAGGAGATACGCCGCGACCAGGAGGACCGCGCCGTTCGCCGCGGCGAACCCGAGCGCAAAGGCGGGGGCGACCCGACCCGACGCGAGGAGCCGCCCCTCGGTGCGCGGGTTCCGGGCATCGAGCGCGCGGTCGGCCCAGCGGTTGAAGCTGTGGCCGGCGTTGCGCGCCGCGACGAACGCGACGACGACGAGGAAGAGCGTCCAGAGGCTGGGAAGACCGTTCGCCGCGAGCAGGAGGAAGGCGAGGGCGAACGGAAGGTTGAGGCCGAGGTTCTGGATCTCGAGGAAGCGCCCGAGCTCCCGCGGGGGCGGCGCCGTCGCCGGGGACGGCGCGCTCACTTCGCGGGCCGGCCGAGGAGTCGCGCGAGCGCCGGGTCGGAGCGCATCGTCTCCTCGGCGGCGCGGGCCGCGGCCGGGTCCGAGCGGATCTCCTCGGGCCACGGCCGAGGAAAGCCGTCCTCCGGGCCCTTGCGCGTCGCGTCGATGCCGACCTTCCCTCCGAGGTTCGGCACCGGGTTCGAGATCGACAGCTGGTCGACCGGTCCCTCGACGAGCTCGAGGTCCCGCGCCGGGTCGGCCTGCAGTCCGACGCGGTAGAGCACTTCGGAGAGGTCGTGGACGTGGACGTCCGCGTCGACGACGACGAGGTACCGGACGAACATCATCTGGCCGAGGCCCCAGAGCGCGTGCATCACCTTCCGGGGGTGCCCGGGGTACGACTTACGGATCGAGACGACCCCGACGTTGATGAACAGCCCCGGGACGGGAAGGTTCATGTCGACGATCTCGGGGAGGACGAGGCGGACCACCGGGAGGAAGACGCGCTCGACGGCCTTCCCGAGGACGGCGTCCTCCGTCGGCGGCTTCCCCGTGACGGTCCCGAGATAGACGGGCCGTTCCCGGTGCGTGACGCGGGTCACGTGGAAGACGGGGAACGGTTCGGGCGCGGAGTAGTAGCCGGTGTGGTCTCCGAACGGGCCCTCGACGTGCCGCTCGGTCGGGTCGACGTATCCCTCGAGCACGACCTCGGCCTGGGCGGGGACCTCGAGTTCGGAGGTCCGCGTGCGCACGAGCTCGAGCGGCTCCGAGCGCAGGAACCCCGCGAAGACGAAGTTCGAGAGCCCCTCGGGGACCGGGGCGAGGCCCGCGAAGATCGTCGCGGGGTCGATGCCGATCACCGCGGCGACCGGCATCTTCTCCCCGCGGGCCGCCCACTTCCGGTAGTTGTTCGCTCCCACCCGGTGGACCTGGAAATGCATCCCGAGCGTGTCGGAGCCGTACTGCTGGAGCCGGTAGATCCCCGTGTGCGACTCCCCGGTCTCGGGGTCGGAGGTCACGACGACCGGGAACGTCACCGTGCGGCCGCCGTCCTTCGGCCAGCACTTCAGGATCGGCAACCGGTCGAGGTCGACCGTCGGCTCCTCGACCTCCTGGCACGGCGCGGACTTCACGCGCTTCGGCGCGAGCGTCCGGAGCGTCGACAGCGTCTCGATCGTCCCGGAGAGGTCGCGGACGGCGCCGAGGACGCCCGCCGGGGGGCGGAGGCGAACGAGCCGGGCGATGCGGTCGGCGACCGAGTCGAGGTCGGGCGCGTCGAGCGCGAGGGCGATCCGCCGGGGCGACCCGAGGAGGTTCGTGACGACCGGCATCGCGGCGCCCGGCACGTTCTCGAAGAGGAGCGCCGGTCCGTCGGCCGCGAGGGTGCGCTGGGTGACCTCGGTGATCTCGAGGTCCCGCGCGACCGGGCGCTGGACGCGGACGAGGTCGCCGGCGCCCTCGAGCTTCTCGAGGAACTCCCCGAGCGAGCGGAACGTCATGGGCGCGAGCGAGCGCGCCCGCTTACTTAAGCGGCCGAACCCCCGGGGGCGGGGTTCATATGGGAACCCGAGCTCGGCGCCGCTCGCCGATGCAGTCGATCACGCTCGAGTTCCGTTCCGAGGACCTCGCGCTCCTCGGCCTCCTCCCACCGGGGCTCTTCGAGAAGTACGAGGAGATCGAGCTCCTCGAGACGCTCCGGCTCGAGCAGGGCTGGCGGCTCCAGCTCCTGCGCGTGCGCCGCCGCGGGCCGCTCAAGACCGCGGGGGAGCTCGAGCGGGAGTCGCGGCGCATCCGGGCCGGCTACGGGCTCGAGAGCTTCGAACTCGTGGAGCGTCGCCCGCGGACCCGCGACTACATCCTCCTCGTGCGGCAGCGCAACCCCGAACGTCTGCGGCGCCTCCTCACGCTCGCGGGCGGCGAGATCGCCCCGACGGCGCCGTTCCGACTGAACGCCGAGAAGGTCGTCGCGTCGTTCCGCGGGGAGGAACGGGCCCTTCGCCGGGTCCTGAAGCGGCTCGACCGGGAGGAGTTCCCGTACCGCATCCTCCGGGCCTCGGGCCGCCCGTTCGTGCCCGAGGAGGCGGCTCCGCTGCTCACGCCGCTCCAGGCGGAGCTGCTCGCCCGCGCCTGGGTGCTCGGCTACTACGCCGTCCCGCGGCGGATCACGCTGAGCCGGCTCGCCCGCCAGAGCGGGCGGAGCCCGCCCGGCCTCGGGAAGGTGCTGCGCCGCGCCGAGGGCCGGCTCGTCGCCCGCTGGCTCGCGCACGAGGGGGCCGCCCGGGACTCCGACGGCGACGCCGCGCGGGAAGGGTAAAGAGCGCCGTCCGTTCCGCCCGGCCGTGCCGCGCCGGAGCCCGACGGTCGTGGTCGAGCGGCTCCCCGAGTTCCCCGCGGCGACCGTACCGGTCCGCGCGACCCGCGGCTCCGCCTGCTTCGACCTCGCCGCCGCCGAGTCGGTCGATCTCGTGCGCGGCGCGGTCACGCTCGTCCGGACCGGCCTCCGCGTCCGGCCGCCGGTCGGCACGTTCCTCGAGGTGCGGCCCCGGAGCGGCCTGAGCTCGCGCGGGGTCGTCATGGTGAATGCGCCGGGCACGATCGACCGGGACTACGCGGGGGAGCTCCGCGTGCCCCTGACGTACCTCTTCGACGGGACGTACGCCCTCCGCGCGGGCGACCGCATCGCCCAGGTCCGCGTGGTGGAGGAGCTCGGCGGCCGGTTCCGGCTCGGCCGGGTGCGAGCCGTCGCGTCCCGGTCGGGCGGCTTCGGGTCGACCGGTCGCTAGGGCGACTCGCCGAGCGTGGTCTGCACGGTCTTCGGCCGGGGCGGAGGGAGGCCGCGGCCCGCGGCGGCCTCCGCCTCGACCTCCTCGAGCATCGCGTGCATCCGGCGCTCGCGCGAGGAGGCGGCGCGGTGGAGTCCGACGTCGCGGGTCCCTTCGGCCACGAGGACGAGCACCCTCCCGGTCCGGGCCCGCCCGGTCCGGCCGCGGCGCTGGATCGTGCGGATCACGTCCGGGATCGGCTCGTAGAAGACGACGAGGTCGGTCGCGGGGATGTCGAGCCCCTCCTCGGCGACCGACGTCGCGACGAGCGCGTTCACCCGACCCTCGCGAAAGCCGTCGAGCAGCGCCACCTGCTCCTTCTGGGAGAGCCCGACGTCGCTCCCGTGGGTCGCCTGCCCGACGAAGCGGGCGGCCCGAACTCCCGGGTCGTGGAGCCGTTCGAGCTCCTCGACGAGCCGGTCGACGGTGTCGCGGTACTGTGCGAAGACGATCACCCGCGCGTCGGGCTTCCGCGCGAGCTCGTCCGCGACGATCTCGACGACCTTCGCCACCTTCGGATGCTCGACCGTGATCTGGTCGAGGCGCCGGCGGACCTCCACGACGTCCGGGTCGGCGAGGAACGCTCGCTGCGCCGGCGTCATCCGGCGCCCCGGCGGGGGCGTCTGGCGACGCAGGAACTCCCGCAGGGAGTCGACGCCCTGGCTCTCGGCGAGCTCGAGCGCGTGGAGCCCCTTCATGGCGACGGCCTGCGCCGTCACCGCCTTCCACAGGTTCGGCGCCGACTCGCCGGCCGCGCGACCCGCCTCGATCGCCCGGTGGAGCCGCGTCCCGACATCGAGGAGCGCCCGCCGGCTCGCCTCCCCCGCCGGGAGGAGCCCGAGCTCCCGCAACGTGTCGACCGGTCCCGCGACCGCCGCGCGCAGCCGGATGGCGAGGTCGCGGACCTCGGCCGGTACCGGCACCTCGACCGTCTCGACGCCGATCCCGTGGATGTACGGCAGCACGTCGGGGGACCGGTCGGTGCGGTACTCGAAGCGCTCGATGCCGAGGTGGTTCCAGACCTCGCGGATTCGGGCGAGGCTACCGCCGGGCGACGCGGTCATCGCGAGCACCCGGGCGGCCGGGCCGTCGCGGTTCGCGCGTCCGATCGCGACGTACGGGTAATCGCCCACGGCGCGGTGCGCCTCGTCGAAGACGAGGAGCGAGAACGTCGAGAGGGGGAACCCGCCCTCGGCGAGGTCGTTCGCGATCACCTGGGGGGTCGCCACGACGACCTGCGGGGGCCGCAGTAGGTCGGCCCGACGCTCGGGCGGGATCGCGCCCGTGAGCGCGAGCGGCTCGGGGGCGAAGAGCGTCGCGGCGACCGAGCGGGCGTGCTGCACGACCAGCGGCCGCGTCGGCGCGAGGAACAAGATCGATCGCGTCGGCTCGCGAAGGAGGTATTCGGCGATGACGCGGAGCGCGATCGCGGTCTTGCCGAGCCCGGTGGGGAGGACGACGAGCGTGTTGTGCGCGACCGCGGTCGCGGCGATCCGTTCCTGGTAGAGCCGGTCGTCGAGGACCCCCGAGCGGATCCTCGGATGCTCGACCGCGGCCACCGGCGCCTCCCTCGCCGGCGGGAGCGGGGAGGGATTTATTACGACCGGGCTACGCGGGGGCGATGCTCCCGTGGTGGTGGACGGCCGTTCTGCTCGTCGCCGCGACCCTGGTCCTGCTCTATCAGGGCGCGGCGATCCTCCTCGCCTACCTCGTGACCCGGCTCGCCCCCACCCCGCTCGGGGCCGAAGGCGCGGCCCCCCCGTACGGCCACGTCAGCGTGGTCATCGCGGCCCGTAACGAGGAGGACGACCTCGGCCCGACGCTCGACGACCTCCTCGCCCAGGATTACCCGGACCTCGACATCGTCGTCGTCGACGGCGGGTCGACCGACCGCACGCGGGAGGTCGCCGCGGCGCGAGGTCCCCGGGTCCGCGTGCTCCCCGAGCCTCCGCTCCCGGACGGCTGGGTCGGGAAGAGCTGGGGATGCTGGAACGGCGCCCGGGCGACCAGCGGCCCCTGGCTGCTCTTCGTCGACGCCGACGTCCGCGCGGTCCCGAGCGCCGTGCGGACGGTGCTCGCCTGGGCGGTCCGTGAGTCCGCGGACCTCGCCACGATCGGACCGAAGGTGGAGATGGTCGGCTTCTGGGAACGGGTCGTCCTCCCGATGTTCGTCCAGCGCGTGCTCCTCTTCTACCGGCCGCCGCGGCTGGACCGGCGGGGCCGACGCGTCGCCGTGGCGAACGGCCAGTTCTGGCTGACCCGCCGCTCGGCCTACGACGCGATGGGGGGCCATGCCGCCGTGAAACGCGCGATCGTCGAGGACGTCGCGATCGGCAAGCGGTACCGGGACGCCGGCCTCCGCCTCCGCTTCGCCTGGGCCCCCGAGCTCGGACGGACCCGGATGTACCGCGACCGGCACGAGATGTTCGAGGGCCTCCTCAAGAACGCCCACGGCCTCGAGTTCTCCGCCGCCCGGCAGCTCGGCCTCGCGGCGAGCCTGATCGGCTTCTACCTCCTGCCCCTCGGCCTGCTCCCGCTCAGCCTCGCGACGGGCTCGCTGCTCCTGACCGGCGTCGGGGCCTTCCTCTGGGTGGCGCTCTTCGGGAAGCACGTCGCCTTCTACCGGGTCCTCGACGTTCCGGCCGCCTACGGTCTCCTCTACCCGGTCGCCGTCGGCTACTACGTGGTGCTGGCGCTCACGTCGTTCTCCCGGGGCGTTCGGGGCACGCCGGTCACCTGGAAGGGGCGGCCGTACCCGCTCGACAGCTAGGTCGACCCGCGACAACCGCTAAGTGGTCGACCCGCCTCGAACGCCCGGCGATGGCGACCGCGTCCGAGACGACCTACGAGCTCCTCATCGGGGGCCGCGAGGTGCCGGCGAGCAGCGGAGAGCTCCGCCCGGTCCTCGACCCGGCCACGAACGCCGAGTTCGCCCGGGCGGCCGTCGCGCGCCGCGACGACGCGCGGACGGCGCTCGAGGCCGCCGACCGGGCGTTCCGCGAGTCGAACTGGGCCACGGACGACGGCGCCCGTCGGGCCCGCGCGCTCCAGAAGCTCGCCGGGCTCCTCGAATCGCAGGCGGAGTCGTTCGCCCGGCTCGAGACCCGGAACATGGGGAAGCCGCTGCGCGAGTCGCGCGGGGACATCGCCTACGTGGTCCGGACGGTCGAGTACTTCGCCGGCCTCGCCGACAAGCTCGAGGGCGAGACGATCCCGGTGCCGGGGTCCCGGTTCGACTACACCGTCCGAGAACCGCTCGGCGTCACCGTCCACCTCGCGCCCTGGAACTACCCGCTCCTGCTCGCGGCCCGCTCGGTCGTGCCCGCCCTCGCGGCGGGGAACGCGGTCGTCCTGAAGCCCGCCAGCCTCACGCCGCTCACGGCGATCGCCTTCGCCCGGCTCGCGAAGGCGGCGGGAATCCCCGACGGGATCCTCAACGTCGTCGCCGGGCCCGGCACCGAGGTCGGCGAGGCCCTCGTCGACGACCCGCGCTGCGCCTCGGTGACGCTCACCGGGAGCGGGGAGGTCGGCCGTCGGATCGCGGAGCTCGCGTCCCGTCGCCTCGTCCCGGCGACCCTCGAGCTCGGGGGGAAGGGGCCGGTCGTCGTCTTCGCGGACGCGGACCTCGAGCGGACCGCGAAGGCGATCGGCTACGGCATCTTCGGCAACGCCGGACAGATGTGCTGGGCCGCGTCGCGCCTCCTCGTCCACGAGAGCCTGCGCGCCCCGCTCCTCGAACGGGTGCGGGCGATCGCGGAGGGATTGAAGCTCGGGCCGGGCGTCGAGGACGGCGTCGAGATGGGCCCGCTCGTCTCGCGGGAGCAGGCGGCCCGGGTCCTCGAGTACGTGGAGGTCGCCCGGCACGACGGCGGCACGGTCGTGACCGGCGGCTCCAAACCCGACGCGGAACGCCTCGCGGCCGGTAACTTCGTCCGGCCGACCGTCCTCGCGGACGTCCCGACGACCTCGCGCGCGGTCCGGGAGGAGATCTTCGGACCGGTCCTCGCGGTCTCGTCGTTCTCGGACGTCGAGGAGGCGGTGCGCGGGGCGAACGATACGCCGTACGGCCTCCTCGCCGCGCTCTGGACCCGCGACCTCGCGACGGCCCACTCGGTCGCCCGCCGGCTCGAGTCGGGGATGGTCGTCATCAACGAGGCCCCCGTCACCTTCCCGCAGACCCCGTTCGCCGGCGCGAAGGCGAGCGGCCTCGGCTTCGAGCAGGGCGCCCACGCCCTCGAGCCGTTCACCCGTCGCAAGAACGTCCTCGTCAACCTCGGACCGCCGAAGCGGAAGGCGTAGCCGACCGCCGGGTTCGTACGAAACCCCAAAAGAAGGCCCCCGGGTCGTTCGGCCGGTGTCCGACGCCCCAGCGACCGACGGCACGTGGGGCACGTGCAGCTTCTGCGGCGTCGCCGTGCCGGCGGGCGCGTCGAACTGCCCGATCTGCGGGGCCGCGAACCCGATCCCCGCCGGGGCGCTCGCGACCGCGGCCCGCCCGGTGCGCCGACGGATCCGCCTCTGGAACACGCTCCGCACGGCGATCGTGATCGCGGTCGCGGTCGGGCTGGCCTACACGCTCATCTCCTCCGCGCTGAGCGGGCCCCCGACGATCCCCGACCCGCTCACGACCTCGGGGATGTACACGCTCGCCCCGGGGAACTTCACCGTGATCGCGGGGAACATCACGGGCGGCGACTACATCCAGGGCAACTACACGTCGGTGAGCCCCCCCGGGATCGAGATCTCCGTGGCGGTCTACAACTCGAGCGAGTGGTCGTGGTTCACGAACGGGACCGGCTCGCCCGGCGTGCAGTGGAACAACACCCCGACGTGGGACGGGGCGATCGTCTTCGCGGCCCCGTACACCGACATGTACTACTTCGTGTTCACGAACGTCCTCCCGCCGTCGAGCGGGATCACGGTCCACGTCTACATCGCGACGGTCTACGAGTCCGACGTCGCGGAGGACGGCGGGATCTGAGTCTCAGTCGGGGTCGGCGCGCTCCGACGGCCCGGGCGGCGGCGCGAACTCGGTCCGCCGGAGGTACTGGGACGGCACCTGGTCGACCAGGAAGACCGTCTTCCCGGCCTGCATGATGACGATCCCGTCCGCGCGGGCCCGCGCGGCGTCGACCTCGAGGACGACCGGCTGCGGCGTCCGGACCGAGCCCGCCGAGTGGGCGTCGCCGGCGGTCTTCGACAGGTGGACCTTCTTGCGGTCCGACGGCTTGAGGCCGACCTCGAGGACGATCGCGGCCTCCTCCTCCGTCACCGGGTAGTAGAGGTGGTCGGGGATGTTCTCGGTCGGAAGGTCGAGCTCGACGTCGACGGTATGGGCGTACGTCGCGCGGATGCGGTCGTCGCGGACCTCGTAGCGGCCCTTCGGGTCGGTCTCCGCGATCGCGATCAGGTGCTGCGGCCGGAGCCAGTGGTAGGCGGGATGCTTCTGACCGATCGCCCGCACGATCTGCGGCAGCGAGACCCAGCCGTGCGCGTCGATCGGCAGCTGGTACCGGTCCGGGAAGTGCCGGAGGATGCCCGTGAGGATCCTCCCGAGATGGTCGAGCTCCCGGTCGTTCATCAGGAACTTCCCCGGCTGGCCGCAGACCGGGCAGCTCTCGGCGCGGAAGTGGCCGTGCTGGGCGCACTCCTTCAGCATCGGTCGAGCGACCTCCCTACGCCTTGACCTTGTCCGCCTTCTTCTCGAAGTCGGTCAAAAGGTCGCCGTAGAGGTCGGCGAGGTCCTTCAGGACCCGCTTCAGCACCTGCTGGGGCTTCTCGCCCTTCGTCTTCACGACGAGGGTCGGTCGCTCGAGGTACGGGTGCCCGAGGTAGTAGCGGGCCTCGACCACCTTCTCCTCCTTCTGAAGCGCCTCGACCAGCGGGATGAGGAGCGTCTCCTCGCCTCGCGGTAGCTCGACGCGGAGGAGGTCGTTCGACTTCTCGACGACGCGCAGCTCCATGCGGGGTACCGGAGGTCGGCCCACCAACGCTCGGTTCATAACGGTGGCGGGGCGCTCGGCGGACCCCCGGCCCCCCTCGGCGACCCGCTCGTCCCGACGTGGATATAACCGCCGCCGGCTCGGCGGTATGGGTCCGCATGCGATTCCTCCTCGTCGGCGGGGGCGCCCGAGAGCACGCCATCGGCGCGGCCCTGGTCCGGGCGGGCGCCGAGGTCGTCGTCGCGAGCGCGAACGCGAACCCGGGCCTCGAGCGCCTCGCGGCGGCGTCGGCCCGGATCGACCCGACCGAAGCCGCGGCGGTCGTCGAGTTCGCGCGCCGCACCCGGGCCGAGTTCGCGGCGGTCGGGCCGGAAGCCCCGCTCGCCGCGGGCGTCGCCGATGCCCTCCGCGCCGCCGAGGTCCCGACCGTCGGGCCGGGGAAGGACGGAGCCCGGATCGAGTCGTCGAAGGCGTTCTGCCGGGAGCTCCTCGCCCGGCACGGCATCGTCGCCTCCCCGAAGGTCGTGACGCCGGCGAGCGTCGAGGAGGTCGACCGCGCGGTCGCCCAGTTCGCCGGTCCGTTCGTGGTGAAGCCGGACGGGCTCACGGCGGGCAAGGGCGTCTGGGTGCAGGGCGCGGACTTCCTCGACCCGAAGGAGGGCGCGGTCTACGCGAAGTCGCTCCTCCTCCAGGGCGGGCGCGTCCTCCTCGAGGAGAAGCTCGAGGGCGAGGAGTTCAGTCAGATGGCGTTCGTCACCGACGACGGCGTCTATCCGATGCCGGCGGTCCAGGATTTCAAGCGGGCGCTCGAAGGGAACCGCGGCGGCAACACCGGTGGGATGGGCTCGTACTCGCAGCGCGACCACCTCCTGCCGTTCCTCCCTCCGGCCGACCGGGAGGCGGCGATCGAGATCGTCCGGAAGACGGCGGGGGCGCTCCGCGCGGAGGGGATATCGTACCGCGGCGTCCTCTACGGCGGCTTCATGCTCACCGCCGGCGGGCCCGTGCTCGTCGAGTACAACGCGCGGTTCGGCGACCCCGAGGGGATCAACGCGCTCACGCTGTACGAGGAGGGGAACTTCGCGGCCCTGCTCGCGGGCGTCGCGACCGGCCGCGTCGACCCGAACCTCGTCCGGTTCCGGCTCCGCTCCACCGTGGTGAAGTACCTCGTCCCGCCCGGCTACGGCGACCGGCCGCGACCGGGCGGCGTGCTCGAGCTCGACCTCCCCGAGATCGAGGCGGAGGGCGTGCACGTCCTCTACGGTGCCGTGGAGGCGGCCGGGCCGGGCGCCGTCCGCCTCGGGAGCGGCCGGGGGGTCGCGCTCGTCGGGGAGGCGAGCGCCATCCACGAGGCGGGGAGCCGCGTCGAGGCCGCGCTCCGCCACGTCCGCGGCGACTACTACGTCCGCCACGACATCGGCACGAAGGAGGACCTCGCCCGGCGGGTCGAGCACCTGCGCCAGCTCCGCGCCCCCGGGGCGAAGCCGTCGCCCCTCCCGCTCAGCGTCGCGGCGCCGGACGCCCCGCCGTCGAGCGCGGGGACGCCCGAGCAGCTCCACGGCTGATCGGCTCGGACGGGAGCGGGGCGACCGATGGACCTCTTCACCCACGTCATCTTCGCCTACCTCCTCTCGTTCGCGATCTGGGGCCCGGCGGCGCCGGCGTACATCGCCGCGGGGGCGCTCGCGGGCGGCCTCCCCGACGCCGACATCCTGCTCTTCCCCCTGACGCGCTGGTTCCCGTCGCTCCACCACCGCGGGATTGTGCACACGGTGCTCGGCGTCACGGTCATCGCCGGGGCGGGCAGCGTGCTCGTCCCGTTCCTGCCGTACTTCCCCCACGCCTCCACGCTCCTCTACTTCGTCGCGATGGAGATCGGCGGCCTCTCCCACCTCGTGCTCGACGGCTTCACGAACTACGCGGTCACCCCGCTGCTCCCGTTCTCGCGGCGCGCCCTCAAGCTCGACGCCGACCTCGCCGTCAACCTCGTGACGATCGTGCTCACCGCGGGGACCCTCGTCACGCTCGTCGCGGAGCGCGGGACGGTCGCCTTCAACGTCTGGGTCGAGACGGTCTGGATCCTGATGGGCGTCTACGGCGGCTACCTCGTCCTGCGCGCCACCGCCCGGTGGCGGGCCGGGGTCGCCCGGCGTCGCGAGGGGTACCGGGAGGTGCTGCCGAGCGCGAGCCCCTGGAAGTGGCGCCTGATCGACGAGGACGACCGGCCCGACCGGTACCGCCTGCGGTACCGCGACCTCGTGCTCGGCGGCCCCGCGAGCGGCTCGGAGCACACGCTCGAGGTCGCGAAGCTCGCGCCCCAGCCCGGGCCGGTCGCCTCGCCGCAGGCCGCGCTCGAGCGGACGTACGTCGCCGCGATGGCGAAGAACGAGTGGCTCGCGGAGAACTACCACTACGGGGTCGCGCTCGAACGCGGGCCGGTCTACGAGGTCTTCTGGTTCCTGCTGGGCGCCGGGGGCGCCCGGCGGAGCTTCGGCGTGCGGGGCGAGATCGACCGGACGACCGGGGCGATGACGCTCCGCTCCGGCTTTCTCCGCCTCCCGAGCGACGCGCCGGTCCCCCCGTAGACCGGGAGCGCCCGCCGGTCCATCCTTAAATACCGCCCTCCCGGTGATTCCCGTCCCATGTTCTGCCCGAACTGCAAGCGGTTGATGCGGCCCGACCGTGCCGCCGGCGTCTGGAAGTGCTCGGCGTGCGGCACGACCGTACCGCTCGGCCGGGGCGTCGAGGTCGGGCGGTCGACGCCCGAGGGCCGCGAGATGGCGGTCGTCGACTCGAAGACCGTCACGCTCCCGACGGCCGACGAGCTCTGCGCGAAGTGCGGGAACACGAAGGCGTACTGGGTGCTCCGCCAGACCCGCGGTTCGGACGAGCCCGAGACCCGGATCTTCGAGTGCACGAAGTGCGGCTACAAGTGGCGGGAGTACCAGTGAGCCCCCCGCCGTTCTCGACGATCGCGGGCGCCTTCGCCGCCGACGCGAGCGGCCGGGAGCTCCGCGTGCGCGGCTGGGTGCAGCGCTCCCGCTCCTCGGGCGGCATCCTCTTCGTCCTGCTGCGCGACCGCACCGGCACCGTCCAGGTGACGGCGAAGCGGGACACGCTCGGGGACGCGGCGTTCGACGCCGCGGAGCACGTGCAGGTCGAAGGGGTGGTCGAGGTCGACGGGACGGTCGCGGCCGACCCCCGCGCCCCGGGGGGCCGCGAGCTCCGGGCGCGGAGCGTGCGCGTCGTCGACGCCGGCCTGCCGTTCCCGATCTTCCAGGAGCAGACGGAGGAGTTCCGCCTCGACAAGCGCCACCTCGTGATCCGCTCGGAGGAGCACGTGGCGACGTTCCGGATCAAGGCCGACCTCCTCCGCGCGCTCCGTGACTTCCTCGACCGGGAGGAGGTGCTCGAGGTGACGCCGCCGGTCCTCACGGGGAACCCGGCGGAAGGCGGCGCGGAGGCGTTCGCGATCGACTACTTCGGCCGGCCGGGGTACCTCTCGCAGACGGCGCAGCTCTACCTCGAGGCGATGCTCTCCCCGCACGAACGGGTCTACGCCCTCACGCCGTCGTTCCGCGCGGAGAAGTCGCGCACGCCCCGCCATCTCACGGAGTACCAGCACCTCGAGGTCGAGCTCGCCTGGACCGACCTCGGAGAGCTCATGTCGTTCATCGAGCGGATGCTGGTCGACGCGGCGCACGCGGTCGCCCGGAAGCGTCCCGCGGAGCTGAAGCTGCTCGGCCGCTCCCCCGACGAGCTCGAGCGGCTCTCCGCCCCGTTCCCCCGCCTGAGCTACGCCGCCGCGGTCGACCGGCTCGCGGCGGCCGGGTTCCCCGTGTCGTTCGGGAGCGACCTCGGCACCGCCGAGGAGCGGGCGCTCACGCTCGAGTCCGCGGAGTTCCTCTTCGTCACGCGCTATCCGAAGGAGCGGAAGGCGTTCTACATGCTCGAGACGCCCGGCGACCCGAGGACCGTGGAGGCGACCGACCTCCTCGGTCCCGAGGGGTACGGGGAGATCGTCGGAGCGTCGTGCCGCGAGACCGACCTCGACCGGCTCACGCGCCGCCTCGCGGAGACCGGCGCCGACCCCGCCGAGTACGACTGGTACCTCGACCTGCGCCGGCACGGCAACGTCCCCCACGCCGGTTTCGGCCTCGGGGTCGAGCGCCTCCTGCGCTGGATGCTCCGGCGCGAGCACATCCGCGAGACGACGCCGTTCCCCCGCACGCCGAGCCGCCACACGCCGTGAGCCGCGGGCCTACGCGAATTCCGGGAGCAAGATTCAATAGCGCGCTCGCGCGTGAGAGGCTCGCCGCTCCGGACCGGAGATCCTAGATTGGCCGCGATGCACGGGACCGACCGGAGCGCCGAGCGGGCGCCGTCGAAATCGAACGCCGCGCCCGTCACCGTCGAGCGGATCACGCACCAG
The DNA here is from genome assembly GCA_030039715.1 of Thermoplasmata archaeon. Classification (GTDB taxonomy): domain Archaea; phylum Thermoplasmatota; class Thermoplasmata; order Lutacidiplasmatales; family UBA184; genus Lutacidiplasma. Next base: position 16,589 of record JASHVA010000210.1, read on the forward strand.
GACGTCCCCGAGATCTGCGCGCTCTACCGCCGGGTCTGGGAGGCACCGGGCGACGCGGCCGGCGTCCCGAACGAGCTCGTGAAGTCCTGGCAGCCGACGCCGCTCGAGTTCACGAGCTGGATGGAGGGCGTCACCTACTTCGCCGCGCGGCGGGAGGGGCGCCTCCTCGGCGTCGTCGGCTGCGAGGTCGCCCACGGCAACTGCCATCTCCTCCACCTCGCCGTCGAGCCCGACGCCCGGCGGGCCGGGGTCGCGAGCGCGCTCGTCGCCGCGGGCGTCGAGTGGGCGAAGCACGCGAGCGCCGTCGAGGTGTGGGCCGACGCGCTCGCCCGGTTCCCGGCGGCGGTCGCGCTGTTCAAGCACCTCGGCTTCACCGAGTGCGGCGTCCTCCACAAGCACGAGTGGAACGAGGACGTGCGCCTGTTCGAGCGGATCCTCTAGTGCACGTGCGGGCCGCGGCTCGCCCGGCCCGGCGGGAGGCCGTGGGTCTGCTGCAGTAGGCGGAGCCGGCGCAGCCCCTCCTCGGGATGGCCGCGGAAGAACTCCCGCGCCCCGCGGGCGAGCTCCTCCGCCTCGAGCTCGGTCGCGATGCCGTGCGTCCGCTCGTCGAGGAGGTAGTCGCCGTAGTCGGCGATGTACCGGGGGAGCCCGGCCTTCAGGCGGTTCACCGCCTGCAGGCGGAGCGCGCGGATCTGCTGCTTCAGCGGCGCGAGCTTCCCGGCCCGGAGCTCGCTCTCGAGGTCGTCCTCGACGCTCGTCGGGTCCTGCGGCGGGTCGATGCTGAGCGCTTGCATGTCGCGGAGCAGCGCGACGACCCGCTCGAGCTCTTCGCGGGCCTGGTCGAGGTGCCGCTCCTTGAGCGAGACGACCCGGTCGACCTGCTGGAACGTCGAGAGCGCCTGCGCGATGTCGCCGGTCCGAGCGGCGTGCAGCGTGTCCTCGATCTGGTCGCGTTCGAGCCGGCTGTCGACCGCGTACGCCTCGAGCCGGGTCAGCCGCGCCTTCGTACGGCGCTGCCACTCCTCGAAGCCGGCGACGATCCGCTTCTGCGCGATCCGCTCGATCCCCCGGACCGCCTCGGCCCACGGCTCGGGGTTCCAGGAGCTCCGCGCCGCCTCCTCCGCCCACGCGGGCAGCCGGGGGATATCGACGCCGAGCGGAGCCGCCCCTTCGGCCCACTGGGCGACCCGGGTGAGGCGTCGGGCGAGCTCGGCCGCGAACGGGTTCGCGGGCGCGGTACCGGACTTCCGCCCCGGCGACTTCGGGGCCGGGCGCGGGCGGGCGGAGCCGGCCGACGTCGCGTCGGGAGCTCCGGCCGGGCCGGGCTCGGGCGCCCCTCCCCCGGCCTCCGCCGGCGCGGCGGCCGGGTCGATCACGGCGGGAAGGTCGACCGGCTGGTGGCACGACGGGCAGACGAGGACGTCGTCCGGCAACGGTTCCCCGCAATGCGGACAGACAGGAGGGGGAGGGACCATCGACGTTCCGGATCCAGTAGGCAGGGTATGCAGGGGGTGAGATTTGAACTCACGAACTCCTACGAGACCAGGACCTCAACCTGGCGCCTTTGACCAAGCTGGGCCACCCCTGCACGACCGGCCGCGCGTACGGTGCCCGAGCGATAACCTTTGCGAACGCGCCCGTCCACGGGGACCTTCGAGGCACGGCCCCGCGCAAAAAGCCTTGTACGCACTGGGGGTGGGCCCCGGCCCATGGCGGACTCCCCGCACCGGACCGCCGCGGCGGCCGGCGCGACCGTGTTCATCGGCCTCAAGCCGACCATGACCTACGTCTTCCAGGTCGTGACCCAGCTCAACGCCGGCATCGACCCGGTCGTCGTGAAGGCACGCGGGAACGCGATCGCGAAGGCGGTCGACGTGGTCGAGGTCGTGCGGCGCCGGTTCCTCGAGGGGCAGGTCGAGGTCGGCGCGATCGCGATCGGCACCGAACGGCTCGTCAACCGCGACGGCCGGGACGCGAACGTCTCGTCGATCGCGATCCCGCTCAGCCGGATCGGCCCGGCCCCGGGGGCGGAGGCAGCGGGACCGGCGGTCCCGCCTCCCGCGGGCGGGTAGTCCGGATCACCCAGGTGCCGGCGACGAGGTCGCCGAACCGCTGCCGCTCCGAGGAGAGCAGGATCGAGAGCACTCCGACCGCTCCGAGGAGCCCGACCCCCCCGACGACGACCGCGAGGACGAGGGCGAAGTCGAAGAACCCGACCGGCACCGGGATCCCGCCGGCGACCGCGAGCGTGCCGGCGGAGCCCGCCTTCAGGAGGAAGAGCAGCGCGATCGCGACCCCGACCCCGACGACCGTGAGCGTCGGGAGCTTGGAGGAGTTGCGGAGGAGCGCCGAGGAGAGCGGCGGCCGCTCCATCCGCCGGTCCCGCACCGCGATCGCGACGGCCGCCTTCCCGGGAGTGCGGCCGAAGAGCCGGTCGCCGAGGACGAAGTAGAGGTAGGCGAACGCGGCGAAGCCGTAGATCGCCGTGTTCAGCGGAATGCTCGCGGCCACGCCGGCGAGCGAGCCCGGCGTCGTCTCGATGAGGTAGATCCAGATCGCCGCCGCCGGCGCGGTGACGATCGAGAGGTCGATCAGGAACGCCGCGACTCGGGCGCCGACGGAGCCGAACCGGCGCACGCCGAGCTCCCGGCCGAGGAGGACGAGCCAGCGGGCCGTGAGGAAGCCGCGGAACCCTTCGCGCCCGTCCGTCGAGCCGTCCCGGGCCGCGCCCTCGAGGTTCGCCTGGTCGCTCACGATCCAGCCGGGTACCGGGAGGCCCTGCCACGGGCGGTCGGCGGGAGGGTTCGGGAGCGCGAGGAGCCGGTGCGCCTGGAGCGCCGCCTCCCGGCTCGCGGTCGCCGACTCGCTCAGCGACTCGTCGATCCGGCCCTCCACCCCCGAGCGGAACGCCCGGCCGAGCCGGGCCACCGGGGTCGGCACGGTCGGGGGGAGCGGCGCGCCGATCGGGGCGAATCCGCGGCCGAACGCGCGGTGGAGGACGTAGGCGGCGCCGAGCGCGAGCAGGCCGGAGAGGTAGACGAGGTCGAGCACGCCGGCGCCGCCGATCGCGTAGAGCCCGACCGGCGTCCCGGCCGCGTAGAGCGGCGGCTGGCGCAGCACGTCCGCGCCGACCAGGACGCCGAACGTGCCCGCGCCGTACGCCACCGGGAGCGCAAATCCCTCGGCCCCGGGGAACACCCACTCGGCCGCGCCCGCCGCGATCACGCCGACCACGATCGGGGAGAGGAGGTAGGCGGGGAACGTCTCCTCGATGCCGGTCCCCGGGACCGCGATCGACGTGAGGAACGTGACGACCAGCACCGCGGAGGTGAGCCCGAGCGCGAGCGCGACGACCCCGACGAGCCGGTCCGAACG
>JASHVA010000211.1 GCA_030039715.1 Thermoplasmata archaeon
CCGACCGTATCTCGGACGGGATGCGCGCCGCGTTCGGCAAGCCGGTCGGCCACGCCGTGCGCGCGGAGATCGGCAGCGAGCTGCTCACCGTCTACACGACCGAGGCGCATGTCGGCGACGCGAAGGAAGCGTTGCGGAAGGCGTCGCACAAGCTCCCGTGCCCGACGCGCGTGATCGTCACGCGCCGGGCTTCGTAGCGGCCGGACGGACCACCAGCACCGGGCACGGAGCGTGGTTCACGACCGCGCTCGAAACGCTCCCGAGCAGGAGCCGCTTCGCGGTCGAGAGGCCGCGCGAGCCGATCACGAAGAGGTCGGTCGGATGCTGCTCGAGGTGCGAGAGGATCTCGTCGACGACGACCCCCTCGTAGCTCACGCCGGTCACGCTCGGGACGCCGCCCGACTCCGCCTTCTTCACGGCCGCCTCGACGATCTCGCGGTACCGGCCGATCTCGCTCGGCGGCACCCCCGCGGGCACGTACGGCTCGGACGTCGAGATGTAGACCGGCACGATCGGTGCGACGGCGATGATCACGAGGTCGGCGCCGTACTTTCGGGCGAGGTCGATGGACCAGTCCAGCGCGGCCTCGGCGTTCGGCGAGCCGTCGATGGAGACCGTGATGCGGCGGAAGAGGGAATCGGCCATCGGGGTCGGCGAGCGTCGCCGGATACATGGCCGTTGCGCGTCGGAGTCGTCGCCGCCCGTCCGAACGGGTCCGACGCCGCCGGCCCCGCGACGCAATGCTTTTCTACCGAGGGCGGGCCTCTTGCCGTGGGATAGGTGCCCCCGTGGCCCCGGTGTGTAGCAATTGCGGTGCGTCCGACTTTGTCTGGGCGAACGAACTCAAGACCGGCTCGATCGGAGGCGGAACGCTCTCGCTGCGCTCGCGCGGCGAACTCTCCATGGGGACGCGGATCTGCACGGCCTGCGGTCACGCGGACCTTTTCCTGAAGGACCCGTCGATCCTGCGCCAGCCCCACACCTGGAGGCAGGGGGAGTTCGTGCCGATCCCTTCGAGCTCCGCGCACTCCGGCCATCACGCGACCCACGCGAGCCCCTCGAGCCCGGCGCCGTCGTCGCCGAGCGCGCCCCCACCGGCGCCCCCCGCGCCGACCCCGGCCCCGTCCGTCGCGGCGCCTCCCGCCACCGCCGCCGCACCCCCTCCGCCTCCGCCGCCTCCGCCACCGGACCCCGCCCCGACCGCGGCCGACCCGAGCGGAGCACCGGCCGAGGCGCCCGGCGCTCGAAAGGCGTCGCGGAAAAAGGCGAAGTCAAAATCCGACGCTTAGCCGGCCGAACGGGGCCGACCGCGCGTCGCCGACGCCCCGGAAGGAGGATAGCGGGGCATGGATTTGAACCATGGATCTACGGGTTATGAGCCCGTCGGGATTTCAGGACGGCCGACCGTGCCGGCCGCTTTCCTGACTACCCTACCCCGCTGCGGGGCGGCCTAACAGCGTTCGGTATAAGGGACCTTCGACCGCGCGCGCGACCGGACGTCCCCCGCCGAGCCGCGCGGGCCCTCGCGCGCCGCGTCGCGGCAAGAACCCTTAACGGCCGGGACGGTTCCCGCCTTCCGTGACCTCGATGGACCCGCGGGACGTGCTGATCTACGTCCGGACCGAGGAGACGATCCGGTGGGTCCTCCCGCCGGAAGCGCACGACGCGGCGATCGCCGGGCTGCGGGACTCGGGATACTACACGTTCCTTCCGGGGGTGTACTCCGGCCACGCGGGCAGCACGTCCACGGTCTTCGACCCCGGTGCGCTCGAGAACAAACCGGTCCGGGGGGACGAGGTGCCCGAGGACGAGGAGGAGGCGATCCGGCGGGCGGGCTTCGCCGTGGTGGCCCACGGACGACGGTTGCACGTCGTCGACGTGGGAAAGGAGTCGGCCCTGCGACGCGTGATCGCGGAGCACCTGCATCGCCTGCGCCGATTTCCGGTCCTCGTACGTCCGGACGGGCGACGACTCGAAGGGGCGGACGAATTCACCGAGGAGAAGCTCGCCGCGTTCCTCGCCGACCTCGCCTAGGCCGGCGGCGGGAGGGCCCCGAGCTCCTCCAGGAGGAGCTTGATCGCCTCCCGGGGCACTCCGGCGGACTGCTCGACGATCGCCTCGATGGCGGCCGGCGGGAGCCGGTACGACGTCCGGGCGAGCGCCGCCTCCACGATCCGGCGCAGGTCCGCGGCCTCGACGGGATGGAAGTCGAGCACGGTGCATCGGGAGAGCAGCGCCTTGCCGAGGCCGCTCGAGTCGTTGCAGGCGAGGATGAACACCGAGTAGCCCCCCTCGCCTTCCATCCCGGGCCGGAGGTCGTGGAGCGCCGGGGGCGAGAGGCTCTCCACCTCGTCGAAGAACAGGATGCGGAACGGGGCGCCGTTCGGCGGCGGACCGCGCGAGCGCATGATGATCTCGGTGAGCTCGTCGTGCCCCCGGGCGTCGAACGCCTTGAGTTCGCTGAAGCTCGCGTCGTACTGGTCGCCGAGCGCCTCCCGGCCGAACGCACGCGCCGCCGCGGTCTTCCCGACCCCGGGCGGACCTCGGAGGAGAAGGTGCGGGGGGATCACCTGGCCGTTCCTCACGCCGGAAAGGATCCGGCGCAGCCGGGCGACCGCCGCCTCCTGACCCAGGACCCCCGCGAGGCTCTCCGGCCGGAAGTCCTCGAGCGAGAGTCGGCGACGCCCTCCGTCCATCGAACCGGAACTGGGCTCCACCGATATCAGGGCGCCGACGGTCACGGGGTCCCGGGCGAGGGGGGAGCCCCGGGGCTGGGCCGCCCGCCCGAGCTTCCCGCTCGGGGCATCGGTCGGCCGCACGTGTCGCAGAACGCCGCGTACCGGGCGAGCACCGCCCCGCACGAAGGACATCGCACGGTCGGCGTCGGGGGATCGAGCTCGTTGCTGTCGAAGTCCGGAAAATCCGCCGTGGCGAGCGTCCGCCGGTAGGCGGCCAACGCGCTCTCGCGGGAATCGTCGACCAGGTCGGACACGCCCCATCCCGGCAGGGGGGTGATGCCGTCGTACGCGGCGAGATTCTGCTCCGCGATCGAGAGGCTCACCCAGAGACCGAACCCGCCGACCACGAGCACGAACAGGGCGAAGATGATCGCCCACTCGACCGAGACGAGAAGGCCCACGACGGCCACGACCGCCGTCGCGCCGAGCCAGATGCCGATCCGGAGATTCCGGTAGGTCGAGTAGTACATGCGTCGACCCGCCCGGGTCCGGGCTCGACGCGCTCCGGGAGCCGCGGGAGGGATTTGAACCCTCGGCCTGCTCCTTACCAAGGAGCCGCTCTACCTGCTGAGCCACCGCGGCGTCCGCGCGGGACCCGACACCTACGGCTTCTTCCGCTTTCCGATGGCGGCAGTGCCCTCGCCCCACGGAAATCCCTCGGACTCCGTGGCCCAGGCGTCGCGCGCCCGCGGTACGAGAGGTCGCTTCGCGAGGAAGGCCTCCATCCCGTCTCGCTGGCCCTGCGTTCCGAAGAGCCGGGACCACAGGTCGAGCTCGTAGGCCAGGCCCGGGTCGATCTCGGCATCGATCGCGTGGAGGAGCGCGTACTTGGCGGCGGCCAGCGCGAGCGCCGACTTCGTCGCCAGCTCCTCCGCGAGTCCGAGCGCCGTCGAGAGGAGTTCCGAGCGCGGGACGACCCGGTCGACGAGGCCGGACGCCTCCGCCGCTTCCGCGGTGACCGGCCGACCGGCGAGGATCCAGCGCCGCGCCCGCGCGACGCCGATGCGGCGCGGCAGCCGCTGGGTGCCGCCCCAGCCGGGCATGACGCCGAGGTTCACCTCGGGCTGGCCGAACTGGGCATCGACGCTCGCCACGACGAAATCGCAGGCGAGGACGACCTCGCAGCCCCCGCCGTAGCAGACGCCGTGCACGGCGGCGATCACCGGCAGCGGCAGCCGCTCGATCTGACGCGTCAGCGACTGGCCCCGGCGGCCATGCTCGAACGCTTCGGCGGGACCCATCGGGGCCATCTCACGGATGTTCGCACCGGCGGCGAACGCCTTCTCCGCCGCACTGGTCAGCACGACCGCACGGACTTCGGGGTCGTCCACCGACTCGGCGAGTCGTGTCGAGAGCGCGTCGAGCACGGCCCGGGAGAGCACGTTGACCGGAGGGTTGTCGACCGTCACGACCAGGGCGTGGTCGATCCGGGCCGAGCGCACGATGTCCCCCGGCGGATCCATCGGCGCGGCACCCCGTGTCGGCCTCTTTAGCTCGCGCGTCCTCGCCCGGGCATCGGGACCGTCGATGACGCGTTCGCTGGTCAGTCAGTGGTACGGGACGTTCCTCGTGGAGGGGGCGACCGTCGTCACGGCGCGTCGCGCGCCCCTCGCGCCCGAAGCGTTGGCCGAGCGCCTGCGACGACGCCTCGGGGGCGAGCTCACGCCGGAAGACGAGGCCGTCCTGGCGCTCCGAGGGGAGGAGCTCTGGACGACCCGGGACCGGCGGCTCGCCGAGAGGGGGCTGCGATTCGACCCTCGGGCGCCGGCCCGCTCGCCGGAGTCGGAGCCCGCTCCGTCCGACGCGCTCCACCGCGCGGCGATCCTACTGGAAGCGGAGGCCGCCCTCGCGGCCGCCTGGGACCCGTCGATCCACGTCGAGGAGGCGGTCCGCGCGACGGCCGACCTCGACCGCGTGCGCAATCTCGTCGGGGAGCGGCTCGCGAGCTGGGTGAGCCGCGACGCGCCCGAGATCGACTCGGGGGACGCCGGGGCGGCGGCCCGCCGCGCTCTCGCGGAAGGGCCGGAATCGCCGCTCGCCCCGTCCGACCCGCGCGTCCGGGCGGCCCGCCGGCGCCTCGCCGAGCTGTACCGGTCGATCGAGGCGACGGGGGC